>JBHJOU010000755.1:0-5035 GCA_050329355.1 Rivularia sp. (in: cyanobacteria) | reverse complement strand
TAAAGGATTAGGATTAATTGCCTGTTTCGAGAGTATTCCCGAAAGCGTTAAAGAACAATTAAACCAAGTTTTACAAATAGGCGAAAAATTAGGATTAACAACTGCGGTGTATTCCGACGCGGAAGAACAAAGCTTATGGTTCTTATTACCAGAACAAATACATTTACCTGACTCAGAAACGGCAATTACTTGCAAAATAGGAGTATTACCAAACACTGCGATCGCAATTCTAAGTCAAGTCGATTTAGGTTTGATTCACATGGCTAGCGGTTTGGGAATATTGCGCTTGGAAAACGAAAGTCAGGTATTAGAAATGCGAAAACTATGTGAACAAAATAGTGGGTTTCTCTCAATTTTATCCGCACCATTAGAAGTTAAACAAAAGTTCGATGTGTGGGGTTATAACGGCAATGCTTTAGAATTAATGCAAGAAATTAAAAAACAATTTGATGCTGAAAATATTTTAAGCCCCGGACGATTTGTTGCAGGAATTTGAGAATAGTTAGTACCACCGGAGTTATGAGTTATGAGTTATGAGTTATGAGTTAGGAATTTTAAACCTTTAACCTTAAACCTTAAACCTTTGACCTTTAATCTATTAATATTATGCAAATTTCAGAAAATAATGAGAATAATATTGCTTCTTTAAAAAATTTAACAGGGTTTGATGAAAATCATCCACCAGAACCGAAATTAATTGATACTTGTGTCCATTGCGGATTTTGTCTTTCTACTTGTCCAAGTTACAGAGTAATCGGTAAAGAAATGGATTCTCCACGGGGAAGAATTTATTTAATGGATGCTATTAATGAAGGAGAAATAGCTTTAAATACAGCAACTACTGAACATTTTGATTCTTGTTTGGGATGTTTAGCTTGTGTAACAACTTGTCCTTCTGGGGTGGCATATGACAAATTAATTAGCGCTACTCGTCACCAAATTGCTCGAAATTATTCCCGCAGTTTACCTGATAAATTATTTCGACAATTGATTTTTTCACTGTTCCCTTATCCGCAAAGATTACGCTTTTTACTAGTTCCATTATTTATTTATCAAAAATTAGGATTACCAAAATTAATTCGTGCTACTGGTTTACTAAAAAAGATATCCCCTCGTTTAGCAGCAATGGAATCTATTCTCCCAGAAGTGACTGGGAAATCTTTTCGGGATAATTATCCTACCGTAATTCCAGCCCAAGGGACAAAACGTTACCGGGTAGGGGTAATATTAGGATGTGTACAAAGATTGTTTTTCTCACCCGTAAATGAAGCCACAGTGCGAGTATTAACCGCAAATGGTTGTGAGGTGGTAATTCCGAAATCTCAAGGCTGTTGTGCAGCACTTCCTGAACATCAAGGACAAACTGCACAAGCTCAAAGTTTGGCTAGACAGATGATTGATAGTTTCGCAGATATGAATGTCGATTATGTGATAATTAATGCTGCGGGTTGCGGTCATACTTTGAAGGAATACGGTCATATTTTAGAAAATGACGCGGAATATCGGGATAAAGCCAAGCATTTTGCTGATAAAGTTAAAGATTGTCAAGAATTCTTAGCGATGGTAGGTTTAACTGCTAAATTATCGCCTTTACAAGATGAACCGCTAACAATAGTTTATCAAGATGCCTGTCATCTATTACACGGACAAAAAATTAGCGTACAACCCCGTCAAGTGTTACGGCAAATTCCTGGAGTCAAATTACGTGAACCTCTCGACGCTGCTTTGTGTTGCGGTAGCGCTGGGGTTTATAATATGTTGCAACCGGAAGTTGCAGAAGAATTGGGAGACCAAAAAGCTAGAAATTTGGTGAATACGGGTGCAGATATGATTGCTTCCTCAAATCCAGGTTGTAGTTTGCAGATTGCTAAGCATTTGCATCAGCAGGGCAAGGAAATATCTATTATGCATCCCATGGAGTTGTTGGATTTTGCGATTCGGGGGGTGAAATTGGGACTTTGGAAGAAGTAGATAAAGCTATTCAGATTAGTCTTAGCTTGGTAGAACTTTCAAAGAGTCTACTTTGGCAAGTTATATTTTACATTTGTACACACTCAATTGGTAGAGGAAGTGCGATCGCCAAATCTATCTGTAGATGATACATAATTATTTACTTTAGTTTTAAACTGGCATAATTATGTCGTAATAGCAGGATTAATTCAGAACTATGGTAGATATTTATATTCTGGATTTACTAGTTATTAGTTTACTTTTATTATTTGTAACATTGGGTTCGGGTTTAATTGCGCGATCGCCTTTTTCTTATGCTATTATCTATCTGATAGTAGGCATTATTATTGGTCCTTACGGTTTTGGATTATTTCAACTCCGTCGCGATGGTATATTTAATACTGAATTACTCAAGCGTTTAACGGAATTTGTCGTAATTGTTTCTGTATATGGTTGTGGGTTAAAAATCGGTCGTCCTTTAAGATTAGCTGCTTGGGATATTACAATTAGATTAATCGCAATTTTAATGCCGATTTCAATTCTTGCAATTGCTGCTGTCGGCAAGTTTTTTTTGGGAATGGATTGGGGTGGAGCTATTTTATTAGGAGCAATTTTAGCACCAACTGACCCAGTGTTAGCTTCATCAATTCAATTAAAAGATACAAATGATGATGATGAGTTACGTTTTGGTTTAACTAGTGAAGGGGGATTAAACGATGCTTTAGCTTTTCCTTTTGTTTATTTTGGGCTTTATGCTTTAAAAGATGACAATTGGGATAACTGGATTAAATCTTGGGTAGGAGTTGATTTAATTTGGGCAATTGGTGCTGGTATAATTATGGGTTTTATTGTAGCCAAAGCTATTGTATGGCTCGATAAAAAAGTTAAAGAACGTCATCCTGTTGATGATTTGATGGAAGATTTTGTTGCTCTAAGTGCAATTTTGCTAACTTATGCTTTGACCGAAATTGTCAACGGTTATGGATTTTTAGCTGTATTTGTAGCTGGTTTAATAATACAGAAAAGCTATCATAACCCAGAAAAGCCCTTAGCGCAATTAGAATTTATCGAACAAGTTGAAAAGCTTTTAGAAATAGGAACGATTTTATTGTTAGGAACGATTTTACTATATCAACCAATGGTAAATTTTGCGCCCCAGTCAATTATAGTAATACTTTTACTATTTTTGATAATTAGACCTATAGGAGTTTTTATTAGCACAATTGGTAAAGGTTTTGTATACCCGCAACGTCAAAACTTTTATCCCCAAAAACGTCTGTTATTCGGTTGGTTTGGCATTCGTGGAGTAGGTTCTTTATACTATCTTGCTTATGCTTTTGATAATGGTTTGAAAGGAGAATTAGCCGAACAAATTGCTTGGATAACTTACAGTACTATTATAGTTTCAGTACTTGTACATGGAATTAGTGCAACTCCATTAATGAATTGGTATAACAAAAATATTGCAAATCAAATGAAAACTAGTACCTAATTAAGATTTGATAAATTAACTAGATTTATCATCCATTTACATAGTTAAAAATAGAATAAGGCGAATAAATCACCTGTTTAATTGCAGTTTCTAAATCATCGATTAGGAAAGGTTTTTCAACATATTTATTACAACCTGCCATCAAAGCTTCATCCCGGAATATATCACCAGGCAAACTTGTAACGGCAATCACAGGTACTCCATTCTTGTTTTCTCGTAAATTCCTGATAACATCAATCCCGTCGATTTCGGGTAACATGACTTCTAACAATACTAGCATCGGCTGGTATTTTTCTATCATTCTTAAAGCCGTTTTACCATCTTTAGCAGTAATCACGCAATAACCCAACAACCTCACCACTTGTGTAGCTAGCAATAAGTTATCAGCATCATTATCAACAATTAAAACAACGGAATTTTCAGGGAACAAAGATAAATGTTTTTTGCAATAATTGCTAAAATTTCTGAATAATAATCTGGAAATAGAATTTGTGTCCCTCTGTAGATTAGAACCTGAAAAAACCATAAAACGACACCAATAGAGTTAGTTCATGATATAAATGAGGTAAGTATAAGCGTATAACAGCCCCAATTAGTCCTCGCTGTATTTAAAATTATTTGTTTACTGCTGCCTACATCAACTGTCAAGAGAATGCAGCAGAAATTTATTTTACTTTATATTTGTTATTCAGAGATTATTTCACTTAATCTTTATAATAATATTACATATTTGTTTAAGATTTGGAAGTCTCTTGAGGATAAGATTACATTTATTGATGTGTAAACGATATTTGCATGACAAAAAATTATCATAGATCATGAATCATAGTTTTATCCTACTATCCATTATCTATAGCAATCCTAAATCATATATGAGAATTTAATTTAGATCCCCGACTTCTCGAAGAAGTCGGGGATCTGAACACCGTGACTTCGATACATACAAATAGGATTGCTATATATGGTATTAATTATTAATTAAACAAAGAATTACTTCCCTGTCACAGTCTCGACGAATTCTTCAGCTTTCTCAATTAAATCCGGTGTGGGATTTGCTTCTCTATAAGCCTTGGTATTCTCTTCGTAAACCTTTTCAGGGTTTTGAGATTCTTTTATAGCTTCTTCATAAGC
The DNA here is from genome assembly GCA_050329355.1 of Rivularia sp. (in: cyanobacteria). Lineage (GTDB taxonomy): Bacteria > Cyanobacteriota > Cyanobacteriia > Cyanobacteriales > Nostocaceae > Rivularia. The sequence goes on along the minus strand of JBHJOU010000755.1, from coordinate 462 downwards.
TTCTTGTCTTTGTTCTTCTCTAGCTCCAACGCCTTCACTATAGTTATAAGCTCGGTCAATTTTTTCCTGTGGAGTTAATTTTGAACTATCAGAATTTGCAAAAGCATAACTTGGTTGCTGTACAAAAACAAATAATGTTGATACAACCATTAAAAGCATGAAGCTGAAAACAAAACTGCGGCGCAATATTTGTTTAAAAGATGATAAAACTCTTTGCATCTAAGTCCCTCCGATTTGGAATGTTTGTCTTTATCCTAGTTAGTTAGAAATGATTTTTAACAAAATCTAATCTAACTAAATTTCCTACTAACAAAGTATCCTACTTTTCTTAATCGAAGAGTTCCTTCTATCAAAAGGTGCATAAATAAATAAACTTAAGAATGAATTCTATAACCATTCATGATTAATATTGAGTTGTCTACTTTGGATCATTTCTTCAAATAAATCAGTTGATAATGCTTC
>JBHJOU010000120.1:0-3095 GCA_050329355.1 Rivularia sp. (in: cyanobacteria) | reverse complement strand
ATATTTATAATTAGCTGGGGATTTGATGTCGCAAAACTTGCTTCCCGTCTCAAGTCTTATAATGTTGTTTATCATGCTCATAGTGCTGGTTATGGTTTTAAACTTCCGGCAAGTATTCCAATTATTACCGTTAGTCGAAATACTTTAGGATATTGGGGACAATTATCACCCCATTCTTTAATTTATTATTTACCAAATCAAATTAGCGATGAATTCAATAATCGAAATATTGAACGAGATATTGATGTTTTAGTTTTAGCGCGGAAATCATCGGAATATTTAATCAAAGATTTAGTTCCAGCATTGCGGCAAAAGTGTAAATTAGAGTTTGTTGATTACTATATAGATGATATTCAAACCTTATTTAATCAAACTAAAATTTACATTTATGATTCTGCTGAATACTGGGCGCAGCAGCAAGTAACAGAAGGATTTGGCTTACAACCGATGGAAGCTTTGGCTTGTGCTTGTCATGTTTTCTCTAGTGTTAATGGTGGACTTTCTGATTATTTAGACCCTGGATTTAATTGTAGTAAAATTGCCGTCTATTCTAAAGAATATGATATACAACGTATTCTTAAATTACTGCAAAACTGGTCGCCTTTAACTTTACCTGAAACTTTCTTCCAAGAATATCGTCGCGAACATATTATTCCCCGATTTGAGCATATTTTAGCTGAATTAAACGATTTCTTTGACCACAAACAAAATCAGGCTTCAAATATTAAACCATTAACAAAAATACGTATGGCAAAATTATCTACACAAAGAATAATTAATAAGGTAAAAAAGAAATTACAATAACACTCTTTCATCTGAATAGCCAACATATCAACTATGTAGAGACGGGGTGTTTTGCAACGTCTCCTTAAATTTCAAGATATACGAGTTTTTCCAGTAAGAATGAAATGATTATCGGTTGCAATGCAACGTCTCCTTAAATTTAGATATCTACCGAGAAATCTGTGAAATAATAGTATAAAAATCAACTAAATAATAAATCTTAAGAGGAGTAAATATAATGAGTCGTAGATTATTGGTAACAGGTGGTGCGGGGTTTATTGGTTCCAATTTCGTGCATCATTGGTGTGAAAAATACCCTTCGGATAGGATAATCGTATTGGATGCCCTTACCTATGCGGGGAATCGCGCTAATAATAGTTATTTAGAATCAAAAGATAACTTTCGATTTGTGCAGGGAGATATTTGTAATTCTTCCCTAATCAAAGAACTTTTAGAAGTAGAAAAAATAGATACTATCGCTCATTTTGCTGCTGAATCTCATGTCGATAGGTCAATTTTAGGACCAGGTGCTTTTGTCCAAACCAACATTGTCGGAACCTACACACTTTTAGAAAATTTTCGTCAATATTGGTTAGCTAAAAATCAACCCGAAAATTATCGTTTTCTACACGTTTCTACCGACGAAGTTTATGGTAGCTTAAGTCCAAAAGACCCAGCTTTTACCGAAACTACAGCTTATGCTCCGAACAGTCCTTATTCAGCATCCAAAGCTGGTAGCGACCACTTAGTTAGAGCTTACTATCATACCTATAAATTACCCACAATTATTACCAATTGTTCTAATAATTATGGTCCATATCAATTTCCAGAAAAACTAATTCCCTTAATGTGTATTAACGCTTTATTAGGTAAATCATTACCAGTTTACGGTGACGGTAAAAACGTGCGAGATTGGCTTTATGTTAAAGACCATTGTACTGCTTTAGATGTAGTAATTAATCATGGCTTACCAGGAGAAACTTATAATATCGGTGGTAATAACGAAGTTGAAAATATTAACCTCGTTCATATGTTGTGCGAATTAATGGATAAATTAGCGCCTGATTTACCAGTAAAACCTTCAGAAAAATTAATTACTTTTGTCAAAGATCGAGCGGGACATGACCGCAGATATGCAATTGATGCAACTAAAATTAAAATTGATTTAGGTTGGACACCTTCAGTAACCATTGAAGAAGGTTTACTTCTAACCGTACAATGGTATCTTAACCATGGTGAATGGTGGAAACCTTTGTTATCTCAAGAATATCAAGATTATTATCAGAAAGTTTACGGTAATTAGTTCGTAGTAAGGGCTTTAGCCCTTTCTTCTTAGGACTAAAGTCCTTACTACGAACCTTTAATTCATTACACCAACGGGACAAGCAACATTAGTTCCACCTAATCCGCAATAACCGTTGGGGTTTTTGGCAAGGTACTGTTGATGATAATCTTCAGCATAGTAAAATTCGGGAGCATCAAGAATTTCTGTGGTAATATCCCCATAACCAGCTGACTTCAAAGCTTGTTGATAAGAATCTTTTGATGCTTGTGCTAACTTCTTCTGTTCTTCAGAATAAGTGTAAATTCCCGAACGATATTGAGTTCCACTGTCATTACCTTGACGCATTCCTTGAGTAGGATTATGGCTTTCCCAAAAAGTTTTTAACAGTTGTTCGTAACTTACTTTTTTAGGATCATATACAACTAACACAACTTCATTGTGACCAGTCATTCCACTACACACTTCTTTATATGTAGGATTCGGGGTTGAACCAGCAGCATAACCTACAGCAGTAGTATAAACTCCGTCTAACTGCCAAAATTTACGCTCCGCACCCCAAAAACATCCCATCCCAAATACAGCTTTTTCCATACCTTCAGGAAAAGGAGCTTTGAGACGATTACCGTTAACATAATGTTTCTCAGGTACCAACATTGACTCTGCTCTTCCCGGCAAAGCTTCTTGGGGAGTAGGTATAGTCAATTTTTTACCAAATCCGAATAATCCCATTGCTTATAACTCTTATTTATGAAAAACGTCTTAACCTTCCTTCATATTTTAAATACTTTGTGGCAAATTATGCGAGTGTGGAAGATACGACAAAGGTTAAAGGTCTAAGGTTAGAGGTCTAAGGTTAGAGGTTAGAGGTTGAAGGTTAAAGGTCTAAGGTCTAAGGTTGAAGGTCTAAGGTTAGAGGTGAGGAGTTAAGAATTATCCCCCCTTGTCTCCCCATCCTCTTAACCGCGTCTAACCCAAGCGGTACTGCGGAAAATTGTGATAAATAAAGCACCAGCAACCAGCGCTCCTA
>JBHJOU010000233.1:0-7612 GCA_050329355.1 Rivularia sp. (in: cyanobacteria) | reverse complement strand
AGTAATTTAGTTGTACCTGTAATCATGAGTTATTATTTGAGATTTGAGCGCAATCTACCAATAGCAGAGTTTTTTAAATATTTTCATATTAATAACTACTACTATAGTTAGTATTAACTCATGAAATTTACGTATTAAATATAAATAGTTAAGATAGTCTAATTTAAAAAAATCAAGACTGTATTTTTGAAAATTAGATTTATTTATATTCCTAGTAGTTTGATTATCACGATGGAAAATACACTGTTCGATAAAGCTTTCCGCGATAGTAACGGCAATATTGTTATAGCTCAACCACCAAATCTACCGATTATTGTTTGGGGTGTAGCTAGTTTACTCAAACTCGTTTTTACAAAAGGTGATATTAATACAGGGTTAGATGTAGTCGCTTTCGGCTGTATATTTACCTGGGCTTGGGAAGAATTATTCCAAGGAGTTAATTATTTCCGTAGGGGGTTAGGTTTGGTTGCACTAATTGGGGTGATTGGTACGAGAATTTTAACACTCCCAATTAACACATTTTAAAACCTCTAACCTTTAACCTCTAACCTCTAACCTTTCTACATTATTTTATGTTTGTGAATCTTCCAATTTTACTTGTTTCCCTTTCTCGTCAGTTCGATAAACTAACTCACGCTGCCCGTCGGTAACTACAACTTTCCAGCCAGGAACTATTACTTGAGCGCAAAGTGTATCGGGTTGTGCTAAACCTAAACAACTATCTCCCCAACTTTGTTTTTGTGCTTGAGTTATCCGCAGTGCAGATACGGATTTACTAACACGCTTTGTTGCATCGGATAATACTGCGCTTTTAACTTCTGGGGGTAATTCATTCACAGTTGAATCATCTTTTGGAGAAGGTGTTGGAGTCGTTTCAACTTGGGGAGAACTTTCTGGTATAGAAAGTGTTGGAGTTGTTTCAATTTCTGGAGAAGTTGTCTGATTATTAGTACAGGAAGTTGTAGAAAATACTAATAAGCAGATAGTAAAAGCGAGTGTAATTGTACGGAGTAAATTTAACCAAGGATATTTCATTTTAATTTTTTAGAACTAGAACAGTTCTAAATGATTCGTTAATTAGTTTATATTAGTAATATTTTTATTGGTATTTTGCATTCAGTAGTCAAGCAAAAATATTTATATAATTACTACTCAGTTATATAGCTGCTCTCTACTCCCTGTTCCCTATTCTTTAACCCAACAAAAACAAAAAGTCAAGCGACTAAATCTAATATCCGATGCGCCATTTCCAACTTGGAACACATGGGAATCTCAATTTCTTGACCTTGCTGATCTATATATATAGCTTTATTCGTATCGCTGCCGAAACCGCTACCAATTTGATCTATGGGATTCGCAACAATTGCATCTAAATTCTTTCTTTGCAATTTCTCATAAGCTGGAGTCACTATATCCCCGGTTTGAGCCGCAAAACCAATCAATTTTTGATGCTGCTGCTTACAACTCGCTAATTCAGCAATAATATCTCCTACACTCTCCAATGGTAAAGCTTCTGGAAGCGCTTTTTTGGGCAACTTCTCCACACTATATTCCCTTGGCTTTACATCCGCCACAGCCGCAGACATAATAATTACGTCCGCATCTCCGTAATACTGCAACATTTGCGATCGCATTTGTTCTGATGTCTCGACTTTTATACCCCTCACTCCCAAAGGTATATCCCAACTCACGGCACCACAAACTAAAGTCACATCCGCACCGCGATGCAATGCCGCTTGTGCTAAAGATAACCCCATTTTTCCCGTAGCCGGATTGCCAATAAATCTCACGGGGTCTAAATATTCTCGCGTTCCTCCTGCACTAATTAATACTTTCTTACCTATAAAATCTCGTCTCCCCCCAGTTTCTAACAACGATTGTACATAAGCAACAATTTCCTGGGGTTCTGCCATTCTTCCCGCACCAACTCTGTCACAAGCTAACAACCCTTCTGCGGTTTCTGTACCATGAAACCGCAGAAAAGTCAATATTTTATGCCAATTCTGCTGTACCGTTTGCTGTTCCCACATATCGGTATTCATCGCCGGTGCAAGTAATATCGGGCAAGTAGAAGCTAAAACGGTGTTTAATAATAGATTATCAGCCATACCATAAACTAACTTTGCCAAAGTATTCGCTGTCAATGGCGCAATTAAGATGATATCCGCCCATTCTCCCAACTCTATATGTAGGGGACGAGAGTTAGTTGATTGCCAAAAATTCTTATCAGTATAAGCAGGATGACGAGAAAGAGTAGCGAAAGTTAAAGGAGCAATAAACTGTTGTGCCGAATCAGTAAGAATTGTTCGTACTTCTACCCCAGATTTAAATAAAGTAGAAACAACTTCACAAACCTTATAAGCAGCAATACCACCGCTAACACCAATTAACACCCGTTTCAATTTTGGATTAGACATAAATCAATTATCAATTATCAATTATCAATTATCAGTTACTGATAGTCCCTCATAGCCACGGTTTTCGCAAACGCAAGCCGTAGGTGAAAAACACACTTGATTCAAGAACTTGAAATCCTTATTGAACAAGAATTTTAAATCGTACCCCTTGATAACTGATAACTGATAACTGATAACTGATAACTGTATTACGCTTCGTCGTAGGGTTCCAAATCCAAAAGATGGATATAAGATTCGACTAATTCGGGACGTTGAAACGCGATCGCTCGCAGTAAATGCCAATCATTCAAACCTTCAAAAGCATTACTGTAGTTATCTTGCTCCAATCTAGTAGCCAAGTTATCCACTTGCTCTGGAGTCATGGTGGCAATATCGGTTTTAGAAATGGTCAAAGTCTTCATTTTTTAGCCCCTCCCGTAAGTAGCAACACCATCCAGCCTGGGTTTAACTGTGTTTGACGCAGCCACCCAACCTATAATACTCATTAGTAGACGCAAATTACGTGAATTTTCTTCCGGAAATTTACCGTACTTTGTAAAGTTTTTGTAACCTTAATTAAGTAAGGTTGCACAGAACGAAAGTACGTGCGACATCCAGCATTTGAGAACTAATTTGGTGTTCTCCATCAAATTCATGATATTCCAAGGGAACTGCCCTTAATTCTAATGCATCCCGTGTTTTTTGAGCAGCTTGTAAAGGTACAACTCGATCTTGTTTCCCGTGCATGATTAACACTGGAGGTAGAGAATTTGTAGCCGGAGTTGCAATATTTTGGATATCTGAATGTAAATACCCACTCATGGAAATTAATCCGGCTATTGGCAACTTTAATCCTACATCTAAAGTCATTGCTCCTCCCTGAGAAAAACCACTTAAAATTGTTCGTTTTAAGGGTATCCCGGTACTATTCTCTAAAGATTGCAGGTAATCGATTAGCAATTTTCGACTTTCTTCTAAGCCTTCATACATATTATTCCTGCTCAAGTCGTACCATGCTCTACCAATAGGAGAATCAGGATGAGGAAAAGGCGCATTCGGAAATACAAAATGATATTCCGGTAACTGTAAAAAAGGTACTATCGATGCTACATCTTCTGCATTAGCACCCCAACCGTGTAAAATTACAATTAATCCCTTTGCAATTTCCTCAGTTTTTGGTGGTACGCTGATCGATTCCAAAGCATTAGCCATCAGTTATCAATTAATCTGTAGTGGTTCTACAGTAGTCTATAGCAAAAAATCCGATGCACATGGGTTAAGAAGTCGGGTTTTTATTACTCTTATAAGTGTGTTACAGATATTTATCGTAAAAACCCGACTTCTATGATTGGTGAGGAATACTCACGTTAATGGTTAATATTTATTAAATGCCAACTTGGGTCTAAAATATTCTTTTCCAAGTTAGTAAATTCAAATTGCAGGAAATTTATCAATTATGGCGCGTCTCGCACTGCTGAGTGTATCTAATAAAACAGGTTTAGTCGAATTTGCTCGAAGTCTCCAAGAAGAATTTCACTTTGAATTTATCAGCAGTGGAGGTACGGCGAAAGTTTTACAAAATGCCGGATTAACTGTTACTAAAGTTGCCGATTATACAGGTTCACCGGAAATTTTGGGTGGACGGGTGAAGACTTTACATCCGCGAATTCATGGCGGTATTTTAGCACGGCGAGATAATTCTCAGGATATTACGGATTTGCAAGATAACCAAATTCGTCCAATTGATTTGGTGGTTGTAAATCTTTACCCTTTTACCGAAACGATTGCTCAAGAAGGTGTTACTTTACCCGAAGCTATCGAACAAATCGATATCGGTGGTCCGGCAATGTTAAGAGCATCTGCAAAGAATTTTGCCTATCTTACAGTATTATGCGACCCGGCACAATACACAGAATATTTACAGCAGTTACTTCAAAATCACGGTGAAGTTTCTTTAGAATTTCGTCAACAGGCTGCTTTAAAAGGATTTTTACATACTTCTGAATACGATCAAGCCATTTCATCTTATTTAAGCAATCAAGTTTCTCAGCATCAAGAAACCAAGCCGCAATTGAGCATTTCTGGAACACAATTACAATCACTACGATACGGCGAAAATCCTCATCAAAACGCTGCTTGGTATTATACAGGAACAGCTAAAAGCGGATGGGCTGCTGCAACTAAATTACAGGGAAAGGAACTCAGTTATAATAATTTAGTTGATTTAGAAGCCGCTAGACGCATCATTACAGAGTTTTCTGACACTCCCGCAGCAGTAATCCTCAAACATACTAATCCTTGCGGTGTAGCTTTGGGAAGTACTCTATTAGAAGCTTATCAAAAAGCTTTTAATGCTGATTCAATTTCTGCTTTTGGAGGAATTGTCGCTTTAAATCAACCTATTGACGCAGCGACAGCAACCGAATTCACAAAAACATTTTTAGAATGTGTAGTTGCACCAGGTTGTGAAGATGATGCTCAACAAATTATTGCTGCTAAATCCAAGTTGCGAGTATTAATACTCCCAGATTTACAAACTGGAGCCAAAGAAACTATTAAAGTCATTGCAGGTGGTTTTCTCGTGCAAGCAGCTGATGATATTTTAACCGACACCAATAAATGGCAAATAGTCACCGAAAAACAGCCCAACCAAAAAGAAATTGCAGAATTACTTTTTGCATGGAAAGTTTGTAAACACGTTAAATCAAACGCTATTGTTGTCAGTTGCGATCGCACTACTTTGGGAATTGGTGCAGGGCAAATGAACCGAGTTGGCTCTGTGAAAATAGCCCTCGAACAAGCGGGAGAAAAAGCAACAGGAGGATTTCTTGCTAGTGACGGATTCTTTCCTTTCGATGATTCAGTTAGAACCGCTGCTGCTGCGGGAATTAAGGGAATTATTCAACCGGGGGGAAGCCTCCGTGACCAAGATTCCATTCAAGCTGCTAACGAACTAGGCTTAACAATGGTGTTTACCGGCAACAGACACTTTTTACATTGAGGAGATTATACCATAAAAATTGATGATTTTTGCAAATTGTTGTCTAAAATGCTTTTCATTTCAACAAACTAGTGCTAATCTATATTTGTGTGTGTGAGGAGCAAAGTGAAAAGCGTTTGGGGTGGAAACACGGCAACACTCCCAAGCGCTTTTTGCTTTTTAATTTTATTAGTCATTTGAGCAAGATAGGTTCAATTTTCAAACTGTCACCCAACATACTTGTATATTAATAGATGTAATGCTAAAGTATGATTGTGTGTGAGGAGCAAGTGATAAACGAAAAGCGTTTGGGGTGGAAACACGGCAACACTCCCGAACGCTTTTTGTTTTTTCAAAATTTAGCAACCAGTTATCAACTATCAATATTTATAATTACCGTCGCCATAATTCCCCATCTCCCAACCTCTTTAATCTTCATCCAAAGCCGGGAAAGCTTCGTCAATAAGCCATAATCGATCTTTATTTTCAACAAACCAAATCCGAGTTTCGGGAGTTAGCTTTCCCCAGATATACTCAACAGGGATGTGAGGGGAAGAATATTGAAACTCCTCACCGACTAATCGGAGATTGGAAGCAATCGGAGCGGGAATACCAAAATCGTTCCAATCGATTTCTCTTTCAATTCCACTAATTCCTTTACTGGGATCAAAAACCAATTGTGCAGTTCTAATCAAGTCAGCAAAGTGTACTGGCTTTAATCTGTACAGTTCTTCAATTCGTAGTGCTTCGTTATTTTGAGACATGAACACTCTTAGCAGTGAATGTTTACCGTTTGATAGAACTTACTGCCAGAGATTTTCCCTAATTTAATACCTAATCGAATATTTCTTCTATTTTAACCTAGAACAGCGATTTTTAACAAAGGGAATAAGTAGGTTGGCGTTGAAAATTGTAATTAGGGCAAGGCAGTCGGCAGTCGGCAGTGGGAATAAGGGTTTAAGGGTAGTTTACCTAACCGTTATATAGTTCTGTTTTTTTCTGCCGACTTACTTAGGGAATAGGGAATAGGGAGTAGGGAATAATAACTAATCATCCGGACTTGATATAATATCATGTCCGGTTAAACACTTATAATAAAGTTGGTTCGGGAACACTCAACAATTACCAATTACCAATTACCAATTACCAATCAACAACTGATTTAATTTTTTCCAGATATTTTGTCAATTTGCTGTGTAAACGGATTAGTTTCAGAACCTAATTGCTGAGCTAATTCTAAACCTTTTTGAAAAGCTGCGATCGCCAATTGATTTTCTTGACGTTGGAGATGAATTTTACCTACAAGCTCGTAAGCATTCATCATTCCATAAAAATTAGTAGCTCGCTGCTCTGCTTGTAATAAAATCTGACTAGTTTGTAAAGCATCTTCTGTTTGACCGTTCGCAATATATAATGTAATTAATTTTTGCAAAGCTTCGGCAGCACTTACATATTGCTGCAATTCCCAAGCCATAGTATAAGCTTCTTGATAATTTTGAAAAGCTGCATCTAGCTGTTCCGGATTTTCCTTTGCTAAAGCTTCGTAATTTGAAGCCATCGCTAATTTTAATGCTGCTAACTCTGTAACTTTATTTTGTTGACGGTAAACTAATGATAACTTTTTACGTGTATCTATTGCTTTTTGATGCTGTTTTGTGCGGTCATAAATGTAAGCTAAATCCTTTAAAGATTCTTCAATATCGTTAATATTAGAAACCTGATTAAGTACTTGTTCGTAAGTAATTGCAGCGGCTGGATAATCGAACCAATCAAGATGAATTTTAGCAATAGTTTTCAGCGTATCTACCTCCTTGACGATATCAGAACTTGCTCGGACAATGATTAAAACTTGGTTATAAACTTCCACTGCTAAAGATGGCGATCGCACTTGAAGATAAGCATCACCTAAAGCCTGTAATACCTGTAAATCAGTTGTTTGCTGAGATTGCTTTTGAATTGTTTGTAATCGCTGGGTAATATATCTGATTTGTTGGCGATCGTTTTTTGTGTAAGCAACTCCACCAACTCTTGAAAGTGCTTGAATTTCTACTAATGTACCCAAATAACGACGCAAGCGTAATTCTCGGTTCCAAGTGGCAAATGCTCCTTCGGTATCTCCTGCTTGCAATTTTGCGGTTGCTTCTCGATCAAGTTGATCCAAAGCTTCTGATAAAAAACGGAGTTCTTGATCATTTAAGGGCTTTTGCTTAACTGAAGCTGGTAATAATGGGTCGGG
>JBHJOU010000083.1:0-5235 GCA_050329355.1 Rivularia sp. (in: cyanobacteria) | reverse complement strand
CTGATATATTAAATAATTCTAATGTAAGTGGAAAAGAGATGAAATATAAAGTTAGTTGAGATAGAAAGTTAACTGATTTCCGGAATAGTTAGCTAAAATATCAACTTTGGTTGTAAAATTACATCTTGTAACTAGTAAAAAAATATATAAAGTTATGACAATAAATTTTAACCTCTAACCTTTAACTTTTGACCTTTAACCTCTTTTATTCCCACACCTTTATACATATAACCTGCAACTTTGGGAGTTTTCTCTAGATAAAATTCTTCCAAATTTACTTGTTGAAATTGTTGCTCTACAAGAGAGCGAATATTACGATTAAGATGACAGCCATCACCAATAATTTTTTGTATTGGAGTTAATCTATTTTGCCAAGTTTGAATATTAGTTTCATTACTCAAACCATGTTCAATAAAAAATAATTTTCCACCGGGTTTTAAGACTCGATAAATTTCTTTGACGGCTTGTTCAACCTTTTCAATACTACATAAAGTCCAAGTGCTGACAACGCTATCAAATGTATTATCTGCCATGGGTAGATTTTCACCGCTTAAAATTCGATTGTCTACAGTTATACGAGATTTTTCAATGCGTTTTTGAGCAAGTTTATGAACTCCCGGATTATTATCAACGGTAATAATTTTATGAATTTCTTCTGGATAATAAGACAGATTCAAACCTGTACCGAAACCAATTTCTAATACTTCTCCTTCTACTTCTGCTAACACTTCTTGACGATATTTAGCGAATAGAGGAGATGATAGTGACCAATCAAGAAGATAAGGAAATATGTTTTGTGAATAGAATCCCATATATTTATCCTCAAAAATAAAAATTATTTCAAGTCTATTTCTAGTTTAAAATCTTAATTAAAAACTACATTTTTAAACTTTAATTTAGAAAATAACAACGGAATGTTTTGATTTCTTAACAAAAATCAGTTAAGTTTATCTTTGATTTGCTGTATTATTATCTACATTAATACTGACTCTTGAAGGCAAATTTACATAAATAATTAGTGAAGTTTCTTCAGAGTATATCTGTGGGGAGTAAAAATGATGCAGAATATTTGTAAATTTAAACTATGGGTAAGTAGTCCTATTTTATTGGGTACTGCTTTCATAATAACAGCCGTTACGACAAGTTTAATACCAAGGGAAGCAACAGCAACACAGCCAGATTCTCAAGTAATTCCGCTGAATGCTACCTCTATAATTATTGAAGATGCAAATAAATTTTTTGAAACACCTTTTCAATTAAGTGAAATTTCTCAGGACTCAAAAAATAATATAGATTCCCAACACAAAAAACAAATCATATCTCAAGTTACTTCCGTTTCTCAATTATCCGATGTTCAACCCACAGACTGGGCATTTGCGGCTTTACAATCGCTAGTTGAGCGCTATGGCTGTATAGCAGGTTATCCCAACGGAACTTATCGCGGAAATCGCGCATTAACCCGTTACGAATTCGCTGCTGGTTTAAATGCTTGCTTAGACAGAGTTAATGAATTAATCGCTACAGCTACTGCTAATATAGTCTCTCAAGAAGACTTAGCAACTTTACAACGCTTACAATCAGAATTTTCTGCTGAACTTGCAACTTTGCGCGGTAGAGTTGATGCTTTAGAAGCCCGTACTGCTGAAATTGAAGCAAATCAATTTTCTAGTACTACAAAACTTCAGGGTGAAGTCGCATTTACCCTCGCAGGTGCAGATGGAGATGATGTAGATACTGAATTTGTGTTTAATAATAGAATTCGTCTTCAGTTAGTATCTAGTTTCACAGGTAAAGACAAACTATTTACTCGTTTAACTGCGGGAAATATTGGTAACTCATTTCAAGATGAAATTGGTACGAATGAAGGTCGTTTTGCTTATGACGGTGACGATGGTAATGATATTATTCTCGATAGATTGCACTATGTTTTCCCGGTTGGTGACAATCTCACAGTGACAGCAATGGCTAGTTTAGGGGGGCATCACTTTTATGCAGATGTATTCAATTCCGGCTTAAATACAGGTGGTGGTGCAACTGGTGCGCTTTCCCGATTCGCCGAACGAAATCCCATCTATCGCTTGGGAGTTGCCAATTCTACAACTGGTGTTGGTTTTAGTTACAAATTGGGCAATACAATTAAACTTGAAGGCGGTTATCTTGCCAAAAATGGTTCCAATCCGGACGAAAAAGCAGGCTTGTTTAATGGAAATTATTCGGCTTTAGGACAAATTGTTTTTCAACCAGCCAAAAGATTCAAACTCGGCTTGACTTATGTCAACGGTTATGATCCAGGTGATGGAACTTTTGCTTTTGGTGGAACAGGAACTAACCTTGCTAACGGTTTACTCCCCGGTACAACAGAAAGACAAATTCTGAGTAATTCCTATGGGGTACAGGCTCAACTCGATCTCAGTTCAAAGTTCAGTATCCGGGGTTGGGGTAGTTATACTGATGTCGATTTTAACGGTGGAGGAGATGCAGAAATATGGAATTATGCGGTAGCTTTAGTATTCCCTGACTTGGGTAAAAAAGGTGGCTTAGGTGCAGTTATTGCTGGTGCAGAACCCTATGCAGGGGATATTTCTCCGCGACCTGCTAATTTTACAAATGATACACCTATCCATATTGAAGCATTGTACCGATATCCATTAAATGACAATATCTCAATTACACCCGGTATCATTTGGTTAAAGTCTCCCAATCAAAATGATAATAACAATGATGTCTTTATTGGTGCATTGAGAACTACCTTTACTTTTTAATATTGGGAATTGGGTATGGGAGAATAGCCATAAGTACTCAGACAGAATTACTTATATACCAAGATTGGATATTCCCCTCAACCCCCCAACGCTATCTCAACGTGAGACATGAAAACAATAAAACAATTATTTGATATGTGTTCATACCGCTTGTAGCAAGTAATAATTGATAATTGAAAGCCGATAATTAATAATTGTCATGGAATACTTGCACACAATGGTTCGGGTTAGTGATTTAGATGCATCGCTAGACTTTTATTGCAACAAACTGGGATTAGTTGAAGTAAAAAGAAAAGAAAGCGAAAAAGGACGTTTTACCTTAGTCTTTCTCGCTGCACCACAAGATGTAGATAAAGTAAAAGAATCAACATCCCCTCTAGTTGAACTTACTTATAACTGGGACTCCGAAGACTATCAAGGTGGACGCAATTTCGGACACCTTGCTTATCGAGTTGATGACATTTACGAAACCTGTAACCGCCTTAAATCCGGTGGTGTTACCATCAACCGTCCCCCACGAGATGGACACATGGCTTTTGTGCGATCGCCAGATGGTATTTCAATTGAACTGTTACAAAAAGGAGAGGCACTAGCACCCCAGGAACCTTGGGTTTCTATGGAAAATACTGGTAGCTGGTAGAAGAAGACTTTCGGGATGGGGAGACTTTCGGGAAAAGACTTCACTCCTAACTCCTCACTCCTAACTCCTAACTCCTCACTCCTAACTCCTCACTCCTCACTCCTCACTCCTAACTCCTCACTCCTCACTCCTAACTCCTAACTCCTAACTCCTAACTCCTAACTCCTAACTATTTATTTGACTCGAAACTTTTCATATGATAATTTTAAAAAGACTAATCGGTCTGAAGCATGATGATGTCTAAAGGTGAAGAAACAAAAGAAAGAATACTGTACCAAGCTGCTGCACTGTTTAATACTCAGGGTTATGCTGGTGCATCTATTTCCGACATCATGCGGGTGACTGGATTAAAGAAGGGGGGAATTTATAACCATTTTCAAAGTAAGGATGAATTAGCATTACAAGCTTTTGACTATGCTATTGATCTGATTAAACAGCGTTATCGAGATGCGTTGAAAAATAAACGTCATGCGGTTGAACGCTTGCAGGCTATTATCAGCGTTTTTGGTGCGAATGTTGAAAATCCGGCGGTAGAGGGAGGATGTCCCTTGCTAAATACTGCGGTGGAAAGCGATGATACTCATCCGATGTTGCGCTATCGTGTTCAAACTGCGATGAACTCTTTACAGGATATGATTCGTCGAGTGATTCAAAAAGGAATGGCTAGAGGTGAAATTCGTCCGGAAATAAATGCCGATGAAGTCGCAACTGTAATGATTTCTTTACTCGAAGGTGCTGTAATGATGAGTAAATTGTATGATGATTCGATTCACTTAGAAAGAGCTATTAAGCATTTGAATAATTATATTCAGCTTGAATTGGAAATGTCATCTTCATAAATAAGATTTAAATTGATTGCAATTATTTATTATTTGTCGCAAAAACTATTTCTCAGTCCATTTTAATGGACTTATGTTATTAGACGGGTAATTACATTCACCGGCGGAGATGAATCAAAAGAGGTAATTGTAATTATAGTTTTTTGTATTTCCCAACAAATATCAATTAAAACAAAATTTTTTTTCAATCAACAAACCGTCCGGTCTTATTTCTAATATTTAATATTTAATTTTAATATTTAATTTTAATATCGTTCTCATTTCATAATCAAAGCAACCTAATTCCAACAAAAAAATGCAAAATCAACAAAAACCATTCCGTTTAATAACTATTCCGGTAAGTCATTATTGCGAAAAAGTCAGATGGACACTTGATATATTGAAATTACCATACATCGAAGAACCACATATGCCGCCTTTTTACAAATTTGCAACTAGTAAAGTTGGTGGTGGAACAGTTCCTGTACTTGTAACTGAAGATAAAGTTTTTACCGATTCAACTGATATTTTGAAATATCTTGATTCAATTGCTCCTAATGAATCAAAATTATATCCAACTAATTCAGAACAGCATCAGCAAGTAGAAGAATTAGAAGAATTATTTGACGAACAACTAGGTACTGCTGTCAGAAGTTGGGCTTATATTTATATAATTGATAATCCTCAAATTATCCAACCAAAATGGACTCAGGGTGTACCTTTTTTAGAGAAATTGTTATTTCCGATAGTTTATCCAGGAATGCGTTCACTTGTCAGAAAAAAATATGATGTTAATCTAGAATCGGCAGCACAATATTACACACAAATTGAGAGTATTTTTGCAAAAGTCAGTGATTTATTAGCCGACGGACGTAATTATTTAATCGGAGATAGAATTTCTGCTGCTGACATTACTTTTGCTTCCCTTGCTGCACCAATTTTACAACCACCACAACATCCAATAAAATCTTCTGATTCACAACAATTACCGACAGAATTTTCATCTAAAATTAAG
>JBHJOU010000210.1:0-4509 GCA_050329355.1 Rivularia sp. (in: cyanobacteria) | reverse complement strand
CGGGCGTTTTGGTCGCGTTTGTCGCAAGTTACCATGACATCAGGATAATGGTAGGGACCGATGTCTGATACACCAAGTTTGGCATCTGCCATAAATACTTTACAACCTTGACCGCGCAAATGATTTTTGAGTGCAGATGCTAAATTTAGAGCTACAGAATTATGAGGAAGAGTTCCCCCAGTCATAGCGAAAACTTCGCCATTAACGTATTCGTATTTTATGGGTTGCTGTTCTTCCCATTCCAGGTATTCCTGGGGAGACATAAATGATGGTACGGATGCGCTAGCAATCATAATTTATTTCTCAAAACTGTTTCTAAATTAATTGTGAACGCTAAGTAGTGAGAAAAACAAGTATTTTTATACTGAACTGCTTCCCATGTTTTTTGGCGTTTCTTTCACCCCTTCTTTAAAAATTCTTATTTCCTCTACAATGTGCTAACTATAGCAATAAACATTATTTAATAAAATAGCAGCCCCTTTCATAAATTAACAGCAATAATTGACACATAACCAGTTATCTTTATTTATAACGGGGCAGGTCAACTCAATCACTTATGACCAAAATCATCGCTATTTTCAACCAAGCGGGAGGAGTTGCTAAAACCACCCTTACCCAAAACCTGGGCTATCACCTAGCCCTCCGCAAACACAACGTCCTGCTCATAGACATGGACCCACAAGGCTCCTTAACAATTTTTATGGGCTTAGTTCCCAGAGAATTGGAGAAAACCATGTATGATGCCATAGTCGAAGAACAACCCCTACCAATAACGTCGGGGATTCACGGCATGGACTTAGCGCCCACTAACACCACCCTGAGTACGGCGGAAATGCAATTAGTCAATGCTGATTTGCGCGACTTCCGTCTCAAATACGCCATTGAACCAATTCAAGAAGAATACGACTTCATCTTGATAGATTGCCCTCCTAGTTTGGGGCTACTAAGTTACGTTTCTCTTGTCGCAGCAACTCACGTCCTCGTACCCATAGAAACCCACTTCAAAGCCTTTGAAGGCACCAACGAACTTCTTAAAACCGTCGCTAGAGTTCGCACTAGGGTCAACCGTTCTTTAGAAATAGGCGGATTCGTGCCTACAAAATACGATGCCCGTAACTCCCAGGACACCCGCACCTTGGGGGCAATTCAAGAACAACTTGCTTCTGTAGGGAAAGTTCTTCCTCCTATTTCTCGTTCTACTACCTTTGTTGATGCATCAGAAGAACGAATGCCCTTAGCCGTATATCAGCCAAAGCATCCAGCTATTGCCATACTTGAAATTATTGCTAGCAGCATGGAGTCATTAAAATGAACCGCAAACGCAGCCAACCACTCAAAAGTACACTTGAAATACCTTGGGACACCACAAATGTTTCAACTACCGATAAAGCCGATTCCACTACTAACGTACCACTAAAACAAATTCATATCGCGGCAACTCAACCGCGCCGCTACTTCGACCCCAAAGCGCTTTCAGAATTAGCCAACTCCATCAAACAACACGGCATCTTGCAACCCCTATTGGTACGCCCTAGAGCCAGAACTGGATACGAATTGGTAGCAGGAGAGCGCCGCTACCGTGCCGCCAAAGAATGCGGACTAAAGGATGTACCCGTAGTTGTCCGCGAATTAAGTAACGAAGCAGCCTTCCAACTGGCATTAATTGAAAACCTGCAACGAGAAGACCTCAACCCCGTAGAAGAAACAGAAGGCATCTTACACTTACTGGCTATCAGATTGGGTAGAGTGATTGAAGAAATTCCCCCCTTACTGCGTCGCTTACAACACTCACGTAAAGAAGCTGCTAAATCTTCCAATAACGTTATTGGAAATGACAATTCAGATAATTTAGATGTTGAC
Organism: Rivularia sp. (in: cyanobacteria); assembly: GCA_050329355.1. Classification (GTDB taxonomy): domain Bacteria; phylum Cyanobacteriota; class Cyanobacteriia; order Cyanobacteriales; family Nostocaceae; genus Rivularia. The sequence goes on along the minus strand of JBHJOU010000210.1, from coordinate 2,649 downwards.
AATAATGTCATTGACAAGGAAGAAACCCAAGCAGAAGAATCTAACAATAACGTTATTGGGGAACAGGGAATAGAGCCAAATGAATCTGACAATAACGTTATTGTCAAAGAAAATGGTAATTTAGACGCTAATAGCGTTGCTGAGTCAGACGAATCCCAAGCAGAAGAAACTGACAATAACGTTATTGTCAAAGACGAAACTGATAATAGTAAAGCATCTTCGCAAGAAAAACCAGAGTTACAAATTGTAGAAGAAGTATTTAACGGCTTGGGTTTAATGACCTGGGAATCATTCGCCAACAACCGCCTGCCTCTGCTAAACCTTCCAGAAGACATATTAGAGTCATTAAGAAAAGGCTCCCTTGAATACACCAAAGCTAGAGCTATTGCTCAAATTAAAGATACCCTAGAGCGCGTTGCTTTCTTAAACCAAGCTATTAAAGAAAATTGGTCTTTAAGCGAAATCAAACAACGTATTAGTGATAATAAAACCCCAAATTCTAAGACAGAAACTGAATCTGACAATTACAAAGAGCGTTTTACTGCTGCGACTACCAAACTAAAAAAGTCGCGTATTTGGTCAGATCAGAAAAAACGCAAGCTCCTAGAAAAATTGCTTTCACAACTGGAAGCGCTGACACAATCCGGTTGAAATAATGAAAAAGATGGTCAACGAGTATTTACTCTGACTTCACCGTGGGCAGTGGGCAATCGGCACAGAACCATCTCTTCGGTCCGGAGCGGCAGTGGAAAAAGAATATTACGACTTAGACAATTGGTGGGGGCTTCTTGTTTTTCATCGGGACTGCCTTTGGAGGCAGTCGCACACTGGTTCTCCTTTCCCCGGCATAGCCATTACGTCATAATAAAAAGTACGGACATCGTTATCCACAAGAAAAAATCATGAATATTCAACTCAAGCCCGAAGAAGAGCAATTTATTCAAGCACAAATTGCCAGAGGTAAATATGAAAATCCCGAAGAAGTTATTAGTAAAGCATTAAAACTGTTAGACGAGTCGGAAAAAGGCTATCAAAAATGGGTTGAAGAAACTCGTCAAAAAGTAGAAGTCGCTGTTGAGCAATTGGAAAGAGGTGAAGGCATTGATGGGGAAGTTGTAGTTGAACGACTTCGGGAGAAGCTACGTAAAGCCAGAGAGAATCAATCATGAAACAACATATTATCTCCCCAGAGGCAAATAAGGATTTGTCAGAAATTATTGATTATTTTACCAGTCGTAATATTGACGCGCTCAGAGCGTTTTATTGATGAGTTTAATAAAAAATGTAGATATCTTGCTAATTTTCCTAACATGGGACGTAGTTATTCAGATATTAAGGATTATTTGCGGGGTATATCTTTAGAAAGTTACATTATTTTTTATCGAGTTACGGATAGTGGAATTGAAATTTTACGTGTAGTTAGCGGTTATAGAGATTATCCGTCTTTATTCGCAGATTCGGGTGATGATTAAAGGTATTGCATTAAAGTTTAAAAACTCATAAAGGTATTTCTCGCCAGACTGGCAAGAATCAAGAAATCATATTAACTTAGATTCAACGCCACTTTCGGAGCTGAGTAGGAGTTCCCATGTTAGAGTCAGAAAAACTTATTCAAATAGTACAATCCTGGTTGTCATACATCAGGTTAGAAGAACTGACTACTGCTGAAGTCGAACGTGGCTCGGAAAGCTTTCCCAAAGTTTTCAGCGATAATGTTAGACTTGTCGGCAATAAACTGTTGCTAAGTAGCGAACTCTTCAAGCAATTCCAGGAGCAGCAACAAGCCGCAATCAACCGAGATAAACCTAACGAATTCCAAATAGCTGCCGCTTTCCCCCAAATATATTTAGTTCAAGGGAGAGGAAAAGAACAGAAGCTGAAATTTCTACCACTCTTCACCATTGATATTTCTCAACTCTTCCGAGGTAAGTATCGCAAAACTGGCTGGGATTTGACTGAATTGGAGTTTCAACCAGTAATCGTAAATTTAATGCGACTCTACGGTTTAGAAGAAGAAGTTGCCGAATCTTTGATTGTCACAGAAGGCATATTGAAATTTTTTGAAGATACTTGGCAACGAAAATTTCCCAGTTTGCATGACTTTATCGACCAGGTAGACTTACCCGAAGGTAGATACAAAACTGGACGACAACCCTATTTACTTCGCTGCGATTTTTCACCGTACAACGTTCAGTTAAAACAAGACCTGCGAGACATATTAAAGCAACGATTCGATACACCAGATAATTGTAAGTGGCTGGTTGATAATCATCCCGCTGTTGAGTACATCTGTAATTCGCCCAAATCACCAGAACATGAAGTCATGTTTTGGGGTGCATTTCCGTCTCACGCACCCGATTCATTTCAAGCAACAGCGCTCAAACACGCCCAACAGAATCCTATAACTGCCGTTCACGGACCACCGGGGACGGGGAAGACTGAATTATTCTTGCATTTAGTAGCGCAGCAAGTTGTAGAAAGAGCGCTCCGAATTGTTCGGGGGGAAGAAGATGCGAGCAATTTAACGTTATTTGCCAGCACCAACAACAGTGCTATTCAAAAATTTCAGCAAAGATTTTTGGAGAAATTCCCCACCGAACACTTTTATTTAGACGGTGGTAGTCAAGGAGTTATCAGGCGTTCAACACT
>JBHJOU010000985.1:0-2359 GCA_050329355.1 Rivularia sp. (in: cyanobacteria) | reverse complement strand
AAGTATTGCGATCGCGCAGCGGTGATGATATCTAAAGCTCAAGGTATTGACGAAACTGCGTTATTAGAAGCAGCACCTCCAGATACGGAACAACCAAGCTTATCAACAAGCGAGTCGGGGAATTTGATTGTAGATACTTTAGCTGAGTTTAAGATTAATGCCGAGTATATTGATGCACAATGTGGTCCCACCTTTAACCGCATCAAAATTAAATTGGGTAAAGGGGTGTCATTTAAGAAAATCCAAGATTTTGGTAATGATTTTGTACAGCAGCTCGGAGATAAGTTAAACATGGATACCCCACCAATGGTATCTGTTGTTCCTGGTGGTGCTGCTATTGATGTCCCCCGTAGGGATAGAGAAATTGTTTATTTCAAAGATTACCTTGATTTCTCATCACCAATAGATATACACAATATTGTCATTCCAGGTGGTGTTGGAGTTGACGGGAAATATGTTGACATCCCGTTGTCGGATGAAAACGTTACTCATATCCTTGGTGGTGGTCGAACTCGTGGGGGTAAATCACAATTTGAGAAAGCGGCGATACTCTACCTAGCACGTCGCTATCCTCCATCGGTACTCCAACTAGCTTTATCCGATGTCAAGCGAGTTACTTTTAGTAAATTCTCTAAGCTACCTCACTTAATTGCACCCGTAGCTAAAGATGCTGATAAGAGCGCCAAATTATTTAGTTTGTTGGTGGAACACATGGAAGCACGATATCAAGAATTTGAGAAAGTAGGTTGCGAGACGATAGCCGAATTCAATCGCAAGCATTACCCCGACTTAATTATGCCGCGAATAGCAAGTTTTACAGATGAATGTTTTGACTTGCTAACTGACAAAGATTACTGCGACGCTATTGAATTGGACATGATGAAACTTTTAGCTAAGGCTGGGGGTGCGGGTATTCACATAATGCTTTACACCCAACGTCCAGACAAAAACGTTATTAATCCTTTAATTCGGAGTAATTTCCCTGCCAAAACGGCATTTGCGACTACTCGTCCGGAAGATAGCTGTATTATCTTGGGCGACGATAATACCTTGGCTGCTAACTTATTGGGCTATGGAGATTTTTTATATAAAACTTCTACCAAAATTGTACGACTTCAAGCTCTTTATGTCGGCGATGCAGAAGAACCGGAATATTTTAAAAAGCTTTTGGAAGAAGCAATAAATCAGGAAGATATTTATAATGCGTGGAAACCAGAAGATATTGAAGAGTTTACTTTTTCTAGAAATATAAACTTCAGCCATAAAGATAATAAAGCAAAATTTGATAATAGCTTTGGCTTTGAGATAAAGCTCGATGATGAATCCAAAAACTCGATATTAAATTTATATAGAAGGAATTATCGTGTTGATGAGATAGTTAAAGCAATATTTAATATTTCTCGATATGACGGTAAATCGTACAAAAAATATCGAACTGTTGTAGAAAATTTTTTAAGTAGTCAAGGGTGTGAAGAAGATGATATATGAACTTAAAATGCCCTTACCACCAACTATGAATGAAATTATCAATACTGCCCGTAGTGGTTGGCAACCAAGTAATAAATTAAAAAAGCAGTGGACAAATAAAATCGCTAACTTTGTTAAGAACTGTGGATTTACCTTAAATGATAAAATTTGGATTGAATTTCATTGGTATTTACGTAACTTTGGTAGAGATGCTGATAATACGGCGGCAGCTGCAAAATTCATTATGGATGGTTTAGTTAGTGCTAAAGCAATTCGTAATGATAATTTGACAGTAATTCAATCGCCGGTAGTTCATTATTATCATCGTTGTTCTGGTAATGATGTTGTAATAATACGACTATCCCCTACTCCTGAATTTTTGTTAGATAATTTTTTACTATCTAATAATTTCCCATCCATAAAGCTTGAGCAATATTTATTGAATTCATAGTTTTATGAAAGAAGAAATAAACAAGAATAAAGAAGCCCTGTGTTATGCCTTAGAAGCATTGAATTATTATGCTGATACCTCCAATTGGGGAACAGTTTCTACCTATGGTCATAAAAAAGCGAATAGATGGATTGGGGAAGGAGAAGGAATTGAATTAGCATCTGATACGTTACGTAAAGTTGATTTAATTTTAAGCGAAGCACCTGGCACTTCTGGTGAGTAAAAGTAAGTTCGATTCTTGCTATTGCCATTGGGAGCTTTTAAGGATACCGAACTCGAATTAATTGCTATTAAAAATACCGCACTTTTAGTAGATAGTAGGTTTGACTAAAAAGCTTTCATATCCTGCGTTGTGCGGGGCTAATAAATATTAGTTAAAACACAATGTATGGAGGTTCATATGTTACGAAGAAGATTATCAAGTTTTTTGGATGAAGCTAG
>JBHJOU010001017.1:0-2199 GCA_050329355.1 Rivularia sp. (in: cyanobacteria) | reverse complement strand
ACTAGTACTGTTAAGTTAGACCGATTAGCATATAGTGCTGGGGAATGTTGGAAGCGAATCAAGGCTTTTACTGTACCGATATTCCAACCACGAGGACGAGTAAAACCTAAACGACCTTCAGAATAGACTCCTCGTAAACGCATCCTATTACCAACTACGGGACTACGATTGAATTCTAAAATATATTCTTCGTCGTATTTTGTTGAGGAAGTTGTTGATTGTGCAGTGCTATTCTTTCCATTTATAACTGCTTGAGCTAATAAAATATTTCCAGAATTATTTAAATCATATTTACTAGCAGCTTGAGCATTTGGTAAAGCTGATAGCATACAAAAAGATAGAATAAACGCCTGATTAACCGGCTTGAAATTTAATAGATGCTTCATAACACAAGTTTTTAATTATTAGGTGAATAAATTTTGAAAAGGTTTTAAAATGTTTGTTTTTTGTTGTGTAAAAATACTTTAATTAAGTATTCTTTGATTACTTAAGTATGGCTGTCAACATTTTATTCGCTTTTCAGAGAAAGATGCCATAACTTTTTAATTATTTTGCAAAAGTTGTTGAGAAATTGCTTGGGGGGATAGCAATCCTAACCAAGCTAAATTCTGAGTGTAATAAGCTTGATTATCGTCCCAAACTTCTTGCTGATATTGAGGTAACAATTTTTTCTCTAGCAATTCTTCAGCCAATTGTGGTTCAATCAACTTGCTTGCAGCATAAAGCATGGCATATTGGGATGTCGCTTCGTAGTTTACTAAAGCTTTACCTTCCAAGTCGATCTGGGCTGGAATACTCGATTGTTCCCGCCACAATTTGAGCAAATGCCCAGTAGATGTTTTGAGATAGCTGCGTGCTTGAGATGAATTGAACCAACTGGCATCTAGTGCGATTCGCCACCAAACTCGAAAGGCATCAAAGCTGTATATACTGCTTAATTTACTATCAGCGGGTACAGGTTGATATTTTCCCGTTTTTGCATCAAGAGCAACCCAGTCACTAGGTAAATTTACAGCGCTGATTTTTCGAGAATCTTCTAACACCTCATAGCTAGAATCTACTAAGCTCAACCAATCTCGTTCTGGATCAACTTGAGCAAACAAGCGGAAAGCGTAGGGAGCAAAGTAGGAAGGGTTGAGGTAAAATGTGGATGAATTTTTCACAAATGCAGCTTTAGGACCAGGTAGCAGATAGCGCTTTTTACCTGATGGTTCGACTACAGTGGAAAATTTCCACAAATCTTGCAGTTTAGTTTTGGCTAGTTTGAGGTATTCTGGACGATTCCACCGTCTGGATGCGAATATTAAAGCGGTAATCGCATCTATATCCCCATCACTAGCAAAGTTATCATCAACAGAACCCCAGCTACCGTCAGCTTTGCGACCCCATTTCCAAGCCCATAAACTATCTACAGGTTTGCCATTTTCCAACCTTTTTAAATTGTTTTCTCCCCAGTTTAACGTTAAGGCAAAGGTTGCAGGGTCATCGATCATTACCGCTCGTAACATCCCATAAGCTTGACCTTCACTAGTAGAACGATCGCTAGCTTCATAATCAATTACTCGTCCATCTCTCTGGATAAATCGCCGACGATAGCTCTCCCAACTTTCTACTAATAACTCTCGATTAGGAGTGGATGCAGGAAGGGCTGCCAAAAATTGAACGCGATTGTCGTCGATCGCGGATGACGTCGGTGGTGATTCCCAAGATTTACTGGGCGGTTTTTCGATGTTGGTGATTGAATATCCCCCTTTACAAGCATTTAAAACAATCAAGCCGAATATAGCGATTATTTTGGGAATGTAATTCATTTTCAGAACCGTTTGCATTAATTTTGACGATTTATTCACAAAAAAATTATTGCAAGGAGAATTGGGTGTGAGAGCGAACAAACTAAATTAAATATAGTTGAATGGTATTACTATTCCCTCAATAATACGTATAATTACCAAAAAATTTCTTCTTCATCAAAAATTTGCCTGAAGATGATTTTTACCGATTTTTACCGCGACGTTCGTAGCTTTCCCAAGGTGGTTGAAAACCCCGTCGTTGCAGAAAGTCTTCTTGTATTTGCTGCATTTGGTTGGAAATTGCTGGATCTTGTTCACCATTGGTAATTTGTTCAATTTGCAGTTGTTCCAGAGCTTTCATTGCTGCTAAAGGTTTGTCAAAAATCGCATTCAGCCCAGCAAGAGCGCG
>JBHJOU010000688.1:0-3286 GCA_050329355.1 Rivularia sp. (in: cyanobacteria) | reverse complement strand
ACTGCGGCAGTATAGGAAGCAGAATCACGAGAGATATATACGGCAATTGCTTCTACATCATCTAAAGCTTTAGGTGACCATACTACTTGATAAGCCATTTGCTTAAACGTTCTTTGGCCTCATTGTGTGTCCTTGTTCCTCTAGTATCCGCTACTTCTAGGCTTCGTCGCACTTTTTCGCTGACATACAAATGATATTGAATATCTTCAACAGAACAATCATCTGGTAACTGTCTCAAAATAGATTGGATGCTTTCCTTGGGAGTACTCATAATGTTATTTTTTGGTTATTTATATAAATTCGGTAATAGGAAATGGGCATATGCCCATCTCTATTGTCTACTAAAAGTTGCTGTAATTGGTAATTGCATTCTTGATATTATCCATTACTTCGGATACAGGCATGATTCCCAAATCTCCAGAAGCACGGGTACGAATACTTAAAGTATTTGATTCTACTTCTTTTTGCCCGACTACAGCCATTACCGGAATTTTTTGTTTTTCGGCATTACGAATTAGTTTACCAAGTCTGTCGCCACTGGTGTCTACTTCCGCACGAATACTTAATAATCTCATTTGATGGGCAACATCTTGAGTAAAATCTAATTGCGCTTCTGCAACTGGTAATAATCTTATTTGTACTGGTGCTAACCACAAGGGAAAATCACCTGCATATTCTTCAATTAAAATACCAATCAGCCTTTCTAAAGAACCAAACGGCGCACGGTGAATCATTACTGGACGTTGACGAGTACCGTCTTCAGCAACATAATTTAAATCAAACCGTTCGGGTAAGTTATAATCTACCTGTACTGTTCCTAACTGCCATTCTCTTTCTAAAGCATCACTAACAATAAAATCCAGTTTGGGGCCGTAAAAAGCAGCTTCCCCTATACCTTCAAAGTGAGCCATTCCTAATTTTTCCACAGCGCGACGAATCGCACTTTGAGCTTTTTCCCATGCGTCATCGGAACCGATATATTTTTCCTTGTTTTCCGGGTCGCGAAAACTCAATCTGGCTTTAAAATTCTTTAATTGCAGTTTATTGAATACCGATAAAATCAAATCCACAACGTTGAGGAATTCTTCATCAAGTTGTTCGGATGTAGCAAATATGTGAGCATCATCTTGAGTAAAACCTCTTACCCGCGTTAAGCCACCTAATTCCCCAGATTGTTCGTAGCGGTAAACTGTACCAAATTCGGCTAAACGTATTGGTAATTCTCGATAGGAACGCAGTTCGTTATCGTATATTTGAATATGAAACGGACAGTTCATTGCTTTAAGAACAAAACCTTCTTCTTGTGCTGCGGCTTCCTCATCTTCGGCCATCATGGGAAACAAATCTTCTTTGTATTTCTGCCAGTGTCCAGATTTTTTAAACAAATCTATTTTGCCAATATGAGGCGTTATGACTGGGGAATAACCACGTTTTACCTGTTCTTGTTGAAGAAAGTCTTGTAAAAGAGTCCGCACTAAAGTACCTTTGGGAGTCCACAGAGGTAAACCCGGTCCGACTAAATCGGAAAATATAAATAATCCTAATTCTTTACCCAATTTACGATGGTCGCGGCGCATTGCTTCTTCTTTACGCCGCTTGTACTCGGTTAACTGTTCGGGGGTTTCCCAAGCGGTAGCGTAAATCCGCTGTAGCTGTGCCTTGTTCTCATCTCCACGCCAATATGCACCAGCAACACTTTCTAATTCAATCGCTTTAGGAGTTAATTCCCCGGTATTCTCTAAATGAGGTCCGGCACATAAATCCCACCATTCATCCCCCAAATGGTAGATTGTAATTGGTTCTTGTTTAATATCTTCGAGAATTTCTAATTTATAAGGTTCGTTAATTTCTTGGATGCGACGTTGGGCTTCCTCGCGGCTGACTTCTTCTCTTGTAACTGGTAATTTACGATTAATGATTTTCACCATCTCTTTGTAGATGGCTTTCAAATCTTTCTCAGTAAATGGTTCTGGATTGTCAAAGTCATAATAAAATCCATTTTCAATCCACGGACCGATTGTAACTTGACTTTTAGCAAACAGCTTTTGTACCGCCATTGCCATAATATGAGAAGCTGTATGGCGAATTTTTTTTAAATTCTCAGATTCGCTGGTACGTGGTAGATTGATTTTTTCAGGTTTTTCTGATTGATTTTTCTCTTCAATCGGCGATATCGGCTGTTTAACCATTGGCGATAATTATTTTATTGTATAACTGCATCTATATTAACGACCTTGGGGTAGAGTGCATCACTTTCATCAACCCATGTTTAAATATTCTGTCTTTCGGATGTGTACAGATCAGAAGGTGAATATATATAATGGTAATAAAACTGTAGTCAAAATTACAGATTCTTTTAAGATTCTAGCTGGATAACTGTGTCGCGTTAAATGTTAAGAATATTAAAGAACGTTAATATTAGTAATAATATTCGGATTTTTTTGATCATTTATGCGAGACTCTAATTTACCAGAGCTTGAATTACTCCATACAGTCTTGCAGCCATTGTTGGAAGACTTTGAGTATTGGTTTACGCAATCGCAAAGTTTTCTAGAAACAGAGCATCTCTCATTTTTAGATCCCCAGGAGCAATCTAACTTATTGAAGCGAGTAAAGTTTGCGGCTGATGAAGTACAAGCAGCAAAAATGTTGTTTGCAGCGACTGAAGGTAAGGTGGGCATTGAGATGGCAACGCTTAAGCCTTGGCATCAACTAGTTACCGAATGCTGGAATATTGCAATGAGATTCCGCTCTGAGCTGAATGTTTCCATAGACGAAGACCAATTATAAGGTTAATGATACTTTTTCTTAACATCTTTAATATTAATGACGTTCAAGGAAAAATGTATTGAATGCGACATAAAACTGATTTTTTGTATAGCGAATTTGTTTGATTAAGTATGGACGCACTTAAGTTATACGGTCAGAAATAAGATTGTTAAAAACCTGAGTCAATGATTATTTTAAAAATTTGTTGCTTTTAAAGGAAAAAGTCAATGCTACTACAACTGCTTTACATTCTTGCTTTTACTATCCTTGCTTTTATCGCTGTTGCCAACTTGATTCGTAATTTGATCATGTTTAGTTTTGGTAGAGAAGCAAATTATCCAGCGGGATTTACGAGGTCTGAATTAGAAGAAATTCGTAGAAATCAAGGAAATTATCCGTTTTCTGCATCAAGAAAACAGTTTGTACCTCACCCAGAATTATTAGATAATTCTGGCAATATTGTCAAAGAACCGCTGTTGGTAATGCGTTCGATTAATGTTGAAGATGCTCGTCAGCA
>JBHJOU010000207.1:0-2117 GCA_050329355.1 Rivularia sp. (in: cyanobacteria) | reverse complement strand
GAAGTCGGAATTGTAGATGTTGCCTTTGGAACTGACGAACAACAGCGACAACGAACAATTTCTGGAAGCAAAGAAGAAGGTTTTGCCGTACCGTGTAAAAAAGACTGCGCTCATGTGGAATTATCAGGTTCCAAAAACGTAAAAGGTAAAGCATGGATTAGCGGTAAATATCAATTAGTCAAAGGTGGTAACTCCATTCTTGGTTCTGTGAATGGTGGAAAAGAACCTACTGGTAGACATTTATTTGGTGATGCTTTTAAGGTAGCGGTTTGGGATGTATCGGAAGTTGATGGAATGATGTCTCAAGCTTTATTCTTTCGGGTTTGTATACGGAATAACTTTGTTGATTTGGGATGTACACCCTATTTTATCGGTCCGGTTCCGTTTATGACTTATCGGGAGAAGGACGCAATGTTTCTGGGTTTAATTAATGGTGTTGGGGAAGATTCTATTTCTACTCCTACAGGTTTGAAAAGTAGCGGATTTACTTTCAATAATTCTCCCATAACATCAAGCAGTAGTTTATCTAATTTACTATCACCGAATAAAGGTAATTGTAATAAACGACATTTATCAGGTACAAACATTGATGCTTTGGGAACTGCGCTTTCCGATATCAAAGATAATTACGACTCGCTAGGGAATTATGTTTGTGACGGAAAAGGTAATTGCGGTCGCTCTCTTGGTGGGATGCAATTTATGTCTTATCGTCCCCAAGTCAGAAAAATTATTCAGAGTAAATCTGGTGGAGATAGATTTCTTAATAAATTAGATAGAGGTGAAGAAGTTACGAGTGAAGAAATGATGCAATATTTTTCACCTACAGAACAACAGAATTTAATTGCATCCGATACGTCGCAATTATTAGATAACGCATCAAAGCAAATTGACCCAACTACAGGAAAAGCTTTTACAGGTGAAAGGTTAATTGAGCGTGCTGGTCAAATGCATTTTGGTGGTTTAGGTATTCCAATTGATTCTGAAGTTAGTAATGTTAACGAAAGCGATTCGATTCAAGAATATGGTATTACTTCTTCAGATAGATATAACGAAACTTTAAAAGCAATGGGGTGTATTGATCGGGTAGAAAATATTAATTAATAAATTTTATTTTAATTATGAAAAAAGGATTGCGTCATAAAATTATTTATTTTCAAATATTGTTTATACTCCTATCGTGTGTCTCAATTGCTATTTTCGTATGGATGTTAAACAGAGCATCATCCATCAATAAAACAAATAAAATTGAATATTCTTGGCAAAATGCTGTAGATATAGTTTCTCAACCTTTACTTACACAAATCTTATCTTCTTTCTCAAAAACTAAGCTAGATAAGAAATCTATCAAAGTTTTAAAAATACCATCAACTGGTGCCGGGACATTATTTATATTTGATTTTCGTTCCTCTCAACTTTGTGGTATTGGTGGTTGTTTATACCAGGTTTATCATTCGGAGGGGGAACGTCTTTTAGAGATAATAGCCAATCCGCAGTTACCACCCTCTCAACAGTTAATTAAAGTTGAGAATGACAGCTATAAACCTTTCTCTTGCATTACTTTTTCTCAACAAACAACGATGAAATATATGATATCTGAAAATAAATATTGCTTCGATACTGGTAGATATACGTATTTCTATGAAACTTGGACAACCATCGATCAAGCAGAGGGGCAAGGAGCAAGGGGGAAAAATGAAAGCCAATAATTTTATGCTTCAGACAACAACACCACCAACTTTACAGATTGAAAGACTAACAGATTTAATGAAGTCGCAATCGGGGCTGATACTTATAGGTTGTCTTTCGGCGATCGCAATCTTCAATTTACTATCCGGTAGTAATCATAAAGGTAAAGTAGCAACCAGTTACTGGGGTAGTAAGCGCGAGAAAAACAAGGCTAAACGTAAAGCTACTCTTCAGATGGCTAAACCAATCCGTAACTCAGTAGCACTTTATGTGGGTACTCCACCCCATGTGCGATCGCAAATTGAAAAACAGTGGCGTGAGAAAGGACTATTAAAAACTAAACCTACGTTTACTCAACAACTGCGTAGGTGGAAAGAGCCAGATAGAACGTTATATTTTCCTGATGCTCAAAGAGGAATTTCTGCCATCGG
>JBHJOU010000603.1:0-7068 GCA_050329355.1 Rivularia sp. (in: cyanobacteria) | reverse complement strand
TCAGAAGTTAATTTTGCAACACCTCAAATAGATTTAGTTTCCAATGTTACTGGTGAATTAGCCACGACAGAGCTACAAAATCCTCAATATTGGTTAGACCATTTGCGGGGAACGGTAAGATTTGCACCCGGAATGAAAACTCTTGCACAACAGGGTTGTCGAGTATTTTTGGAACTAGGACCGAAATCTATTTTATTAGGAATGGGACGTAAATGTGTAGATACAAATGTGGGAATGTGGCTTTCTAGTTTGCATTCTTCTCAGTCGAATTGGCGACAGATGCTGTCAACTTTAGCACAAGTATATATCAGTGGAAAAACCATAAACTGGTTTGCTTTTGACTCTGATTATTCTCGTCAGCGATTGGTATTACCAACTTATCCATTTCAACGTCAGCGTTATTGGGTTGATACACATAAGATAAATATTCCTCAACTACCAACTTTAACCCCAAGTAATAATCAAGCATTGCATCCGGTATTAGGTAAAAGGCTGAGATTACCATTTTCTCCAGAAACTCGTTTTGAATTAGAAGTCAGTACGAATTCACCGGCTTATTTAAATGATCACAAACTCGATGGAAAAGTAATAGTTCCGGCTGCATCTTATGTTTCCATGATTTTATCGGCTGTTAAGGAGACTTTCTCCGATGAATCTTGTATTATTGAGGATTTATTACTTTCACATCCTTTAATTTGCGATGATGATAGTACCCAGACGGTTCAGTTAGTGTTGACACCGCAATCAAATCAAGCCACAGGATTACAAATTATTAGTCTACAAAATCAAACTTCGGAAAACCATATTGAAGCTTGGAAATCTCACGCAACGGGAACAGTTAATCTGGTGACAACAGAAGTAAATTCTGTCAATAAATCGATAAATATTGAAACATTAAAACAGCAATGCCATCAAATATCGGGAACAGAATTTTACTCTACATTCCGAGATAGGGGCTACAACTGGGGAAACTCATTTCAATGGATTGACACAATTTGGCTCGGAGAAAATCAAGCTTTATGTCAAATGAAACAGCCTCAATTACCAGATAAAATTGATAATTATCAACTTTATCCCGGTTTAATTGATTCTTGTTTGCAGCTACTTAACTGTTGGGAACTAAATAAATCCCAGCAAGATTATATGTACGTTCCCTTTAACATTGCCAAGTTAAAATTTTACCATCGTCCTAGTTGCGATCGTAAACTATGGTGTCAGGCTCAAAAACAAGAATCAGACGATAATAGTTTACTTGGTAATATCAGTTTGTACGACGAATCCGGACGTTTAATTGCGGAAATTATCGGTTTTGAAGCCAGAAGAATTCGTCAAAAAACCGTTTTCCAAAACATCACTAAAGCAGAACACGATTGGTTGTATGAAGTTGCTTGGGAAAACAAGGATGTTGATAAAAATCAAGAATTAATTCTACAAGAAAAGGGTAGTTGGCTGATATTCGCTCAAGATACAGGAATAGGCGCTCAACTTGCAAGAAAATTACAGCAAAATGGCGAAGATTATGTTTTAGTTGTTCCCGGTACGGAATATAAAGCTTTTCCGCAACAGTTTTACATCAACCCCGAAAATCCCCAAGACTTTCAACGATTGCTGGAGGAGATCACAAATAATCAAACTGCTTTACGGGGAATAGTATACTTATGGGGATTGGATGACACTTTTAAGATAAATAACCAAGTTCGTAATTGCGGTAGCGTTTTGCATTTAGTCCAAGCTTTGACTAAAGCTGAATTATCTCCATATCCCCGATTGTGGTTGGTAACGAAAGCAACTCAAGCAACAGCACCATCCGATGATTTACAATTAACTGGAGCTTCATTGTGGGGATTAGGTAAAGTAATTGCTTTAGAACATCCAGAACTATTATGTACCCGCTTGGATTTAGATGCAGCAAACCATAATCAAGTTCAAGAATTGTATGAACAATTATTATTTGCAGACACAGAAAATGAAATTGCTCTACGGCAAGGAGTTCGTAAAGTTGCTCGCTTAGTAAGACGCAATCATCAAACTAACGCACAACAAGAGTTAAAATTTAATTCAGAAAGCAGCTATTTAATTACCGGCGGATTAGGAGCTTTGGGGCTTGTAGTTGCTCGTTGGATGATTGATAAAGGAGCTAGAAATTTAGTTTTAACTTCCAGAAGGGGAATTACCAACGACACTCAATAAGAAATTCTACAACTAGAACAAGCCGGAGCGAAAGTACTGGTTATCAAAGCAGATGTTTCTCAAGCAGAAGATGTAGCTGGAATATTAACCAAAATCAACACATCCCATCCACCTTTAAAAGGTATTATTCACGCTGCTGGAATCTTAGATGATGGGTTACTCTTACAGCAAACTTGGCAACGATTCGAGAGAGTTATGACTGCGAAAGTCAGGGGAACTTGGAATTTACATAATCTCACTCAAGATATACCTTTAGACTTCTTTGTTTGTTTCTCCTCAGTAGCTGCCTTATTCGGTTCCCCAACTCAAGGAAACTATGCTGCTGCGAATGCCTTTATGGATACCTTAGTTAATTATCGCCGAAATCAAGGTAAACCAGGTTTGAGCATTAACTGGGGTGCTTGGGGTGAAGTCGGTATGGCTGCTAAATTAGACATTCGTCACCAACAACGAATAACAGCAAGTGGTTTTACCACAATTGCACCACAACAAGCATTACAAATATTAGGAGATTTATTAACCCAAAACGCAACACATGTAGGAGTTACACCCGTTAATTGGACGAAGTTTTTACAGCAATTTTCCCCAGGAAAACAACCACCTTTAGTTAATAACTTCCTTAGTCAAACCCCAGCAAAAGTAAAACAAGAATCATCAACCCAGCATTTAGAACTTCTCCATCAACTCCAAGAAACCATCATTAGCGAGCGAGAAAATTTATTGATTGCTCGTATTCAAGATGAAGTTGTCAAAGTTCTGCAATTTGATTCCTCATTTCGTCCAAATCCCCGTACCGGATTCTTCGACATGGGAATGGATTCTTTAAGCGGAAAATAAAGAATAAAAACCGATACTGCTTTCTTGATTTTTACTCAAAAATATCATTTTTTTGATAGATATTTTATTTTCAAAATTACCGTCATAACTGACATTTGGTGCGTGACGCTACAAAGTTTGTAACCACGCGCAAAAAAGCATTACACCCCCTACAAGCTAACTATCATATTTCCGATCCAAGGAATATACTAATTTACCGAACTTTTTTCCATTGAAACTATATTTAGCATCACTTAACCTGATTAATGTAGCTGATTAATTTACTCTAATTCCGTCCGAATGTAGTTAAACAAAACAATAATTCCCAATGCCCAACAAAAGATTTTGATCATGAATAACAATACCACAGATAGAAGTAAATTATCTCCCTTGCAACGTGCTGCTATTGCTTTAAAAGAAATGCGTATCAAGCTTGATGCGGCGGAAAACTCGAAAACTGAACCAATCGCTATTGTTGGTATGAGTTGTAGGTTTCCCGGAGGAGCCAATTCTCCCGCACAATTTTGGCAACTATTACGCGATGGGGTGGATGCAATTACAGAAGTTCCTCAAGATAGATGGAATATTGATGAATATTATAGTTCCAATCTGAATCTTTCCGGTAAAATGTATACCCGTAATGGCGGGTTTATTGAAAATGTAGACCAATTTGACCCCCATTTCTTTGGAATTTCTGCGAAAGAAGCTGCGAGTATGGACCCCCAACAGCGTCTATTGCTTGAATCTGCTTGGGAAGCTTTGGAATATGGGGGACAATCTCCACAACAACTACACGGTTCTCAAACCGGGGTGTTTATGGGATTGTTTATGGATGATTATTCCCGATTTAATCTCTATTCTGGCGACCATGACCGTATTGATGGTTACAGCAGTTTAGGTAATGCCCGCAGTGTGGCGGTGGGTCGGATAGCTCATTTTTTAGGTTTACAAGGACCTGTAATGCAGCTCGATACCGCTTGTTCTTCTGCTTTATTAGCGGTGCATTTAGCTAGTCAAAGTCTGCGTTCTGGGGAATGTAACATGGCTTTAGCTGGTGGGGTTAATCTCATTTTATCTCCGGAGGCTTCCATCGGTTTAAGTAAAATGCGAGCATTGGCTGCCGACGGACGCTGTAAAACCTTTGATGCTGCTGCTGATGGTTACGGTAGGGGTGAAGGTTGCGGGATTGTTGTTCTCAAACGATTGTCGGATGCAATTGCCAACGGCGATCGCATCTTGGCTATGGTTCGGGGTTCTGCTGTGAATCATGATGGTGCTAGCAGCGGCTTAACTGTTCCCAACGGATTGGCTCAGGAAGCCTTAATTAAGGAAGCGTTGAAAAATGCTCGCGTAGAACCCCATCAAGTTAGTTATGTAGAAACTCACGGAACCGGAACTGCTTTGGGAGATCCAATTGAAGTCAGAGCGTTAGGTTCGGTACTTTGTCAAGGACGTTCTTTGGAAGAACCTTTGTATATTGGTTCGGTAAAAACTCAAGTTGGTCATTTGGAATCCGCTGCTGGGGTTGCAAGTTTAATCAAGGTAATTCTGGCTTTGCAAAATCAACAGATTCCCGGTAATTTACATTTAAAGCAACCCAGTTCTCACATTGCTTGGGATAAACTCCCGGTTAAGGTTCCCACAGTTCGTACAAAATGGGATTGTGAAGCAAAAAGATTGGCTGGTGTAAGTTCTTTTGGAATTAGCGGTACCAACGTTCATTTAATTGTAGAAGAAGCACCACAAGTAGAATCTTTACAGTCGGAAATTGAACGTCCCCTACATTTATTATGTTTATCAGCGAAAACAGAACCAGCCCTGGTTGCTCTTACCCAAGATTATC
Source organism: Rivularia sp. (in: cyanobacteria) (assembly GCA_050329355.1). Lineage (GTDB taxonomy): Bacteria > Cyanobacteriota > Cyanobacteriia > Cyanobacteriales > Nostocaceae > Rivularia. The sequence continues at coordinate 2,219 of JBHJOU010000603.1, read as the reverse complement.
AAGCATTCTTAAAATCCCATCCAGGATTATCTCTCACAGATATTTGTTTTACAGCCAATACAGGGCGATCGCACTTGAAACACCGATTGGCTATAGTTGCTGAATCGACAAAGGTTTTGGGCGAAAAATTACGGGATTTATCCCTCAGTGATTCTACTAATAAATTAATTAAAGAAGTAGCAGAAAACAACCAGAATAAAATCGTCTTTCTATTTACAGGACAAGGTTCTCAATATGTGGGAATGGCTCGTCAGCTTTACGAAACTCAACCGACATTCCGTAAAACATTAGATAGATGCGACAAAATTTTACGTCCTTATCTGCAACAGCCTTTATTATCGGTACTTTATCCAGAATCTAACGCGCTAGAGTTATTGCACGAAACCGCTTATACTCAACCCGCACTGTTCGCTATAGAATACGCTTTAGCAGAATTGTGGAAATCCTGGGGTATTGTTCCGGATGCAGTTATGGGTCACAGCGTCGGTGAATATGTCGCTGCTTGTGTCGCTGGAGTATTTAGTTTAGAAGATGGATTAAAATTAATTGCGGAACGGGGAAGGCTTATTCAGTCACTACCGCAAGATGGGATGATGGCAGTGGTTTTTGCTGCCGAAGCTCAGATAACACCTCTATTACAACCTCATAGGGATAAAGTATCTATTGCTTGCGTTAACGGACCAAATAATGTTGTGATTTCCGGAGTTACGGAAACTGTTAACAAAATACTCGAACAATTAAAATCACAGGGAATCAACGCTCAAGCTTTACAAGTTTCTCACGCTTTCCATTCTCCATTAATGACAACCATACTCGACGAATTCGAGCAAGTCGCAAGTGGAATAGAATTTAAAAAACCGCGCATTCCTTTTGTTTCCAATGTCACCGGAGAAGTATTAGAAGCGGGAGAGGTACCGGATGCTGTTTACTGGAGAAAGCATCTGCGAGGTACGGTAAGATTTTTGGCGGGAATGGAAACTTTAGATAAGCGGAGATATGATATCTTTTTGGAACTAGGACCGAGTTCCACGCTGTTAGGGATGGGTAAAAAATGTTTACCAGAAAATACCGCGACTTGGTTATCTTCTTTAAAAAAAGGTAATGATGATTGGACGCAATTACTCGCGACAGTAGGTGAATTATACGTCCGAGGAACAACAATCGATTGGTTGGCTTTTGATAAAAATTATCAACGTCAACGAATTGTATTACCAACTTATCCGTTTCAGCGTCAAAGATATTGGGTTGATAAACCACAAGTTAAGTTGTCACCCACTAACTCTCAATTCACAAATCCAGAATGGTTTTATAATTGGCAGTGGAATCGGGAAAGCTTGGGCGAACCGACAAAAACAACAACGGGGGCGATTCTATTTTTCCAGAATAATAATTTGGGAGAAAGATTTTACGAGCAGTTTAGCAGTAAATATACGGCATATTTTATTACTCCCGGTGAAATTTTTACCAAGCAAGGAGATAGACAGTTTACTATTAATCCCGCAGCTTCTCAAGATTACGCAAAACTGATTGAAATTATTAAAGCTGATGGTTTTAATCTATTAACAGTTGTTCATCTGTGGAATTACAATCAAAAGCAGGTTTCGGTAGAAGAATTACTACTTGAAGATAATACTTTAAATCAAAGCTTTTGGAGTCTGCAATGGTTAACACAAGCTTTGAATCAACAATATCCCAGCCATAAATTGAATCTATTATTGGTAACTCAAGGTGCTTACATTACATCTGCATCCGACAGCTTACAAAACGTACATCAATCAATGGCTGGTACTTTGATTCGGGTTTTAGCAGAGGAAAATCCTGAGATTCAAACCAAAGTAGTAGACGTAACTCCAGAGACTTTACCCCAAGAACTTGCCGATATTGTCTACCAAGAAATCTCCATAGAAGCGACAGGGGAAGGTATTGTTGCTATCCGCAATCAAGAAAGATTTACTCGCAGTTTAGAAAGAATTAAGTTACCTACAAATAACCATCAAGTTTCTCTATCCCAAGGTGATACTTGGTTAATTACAGGTGGTACTAGTGGTGTGGGAACCGAAATTGCCTTAGTTTTGGCTGCTCAAGCCAAGATTAATTTGGTGCTGACGGGAAGACATCCCCTCCCACCGAAAGCAGAATGGGAATCTGGTAATCTTGCTGCTGGAACAATCAAACGCATCCAAACAATCCAACAATTAGAAAGTTTGGGAGCAACGGTA
>JBHJOU010000808.1:0-3926 GCA_050329355.1 Rivularia sp. (in: cyanobacteria) | reverse complement strand
ATAATTCTTTCAATTGCACCTTGGAGAATTTCAAAACAAGCAATTGCTAAAAATGCCGCAATTCCTAAAGCTCCTACAGCTTCAAATTTTTGATGTCCGTAAGGATGTTCTCGATCCGGTAATGGAGAAGAAAATTGAGTAGTAATTAGACCTAAAACATTATTTGCACTGTCAGTGACACTGTGTAAAGCATCAGCTACTAAACTCAGAGAACCTGTGACAATTCCTACTGAGGCTTTTAATCCCATTACAAATAAGTTAAGCAGCAGAGTCACGATTAAAACCTTTCTTACTACTGCGCGATTATCCTTAATCATAGAGTATTTTTAATATCTGGTGTATTACATTCTAATGTAAAACTTAAGACCAGCATTAGATGTATCAGATTGTTACTTATTAAAGAATAAATATTTTTTTAGCTAGAAAATATCAACTAATTTATTGAGATTTTTTATAATTAAAAACAACTATCAGTCTTTAGGAGATAAAGCTTTTAGTATTTAAAAAAACACAAATATTATAAGTACTTGTGCCAATATTGAATCACACATTTCGTTCAGATACAGAGTAGGTTTGGGGAAAGGATTATATAACTGACAACTAAGTAAATATATAAATAAATAAACAATTACTCCCTTCCCGCTCTATAACTAGCTTTCACCCGGTTTAGTGCGTTTCATCTCTTTTTATTTCTTTCCTCTGCGCTAAGATCGTCAAGCATCGGTTTTTTTTTATCGGTAATCTTCTGCCGGGAAGGGAGTAAGGCTTGACAACTGATTTTTTTCATTACTTAGTATAGACAATATAATACTTGTAAATTATTAGCCTTACAGGCAAGTCGTTTTAGTGAAGTGAAGCGTCAATTATCTAAGGGAGTAGGGCATATTAATAATTATGATGCGCCATAAAGAGGCAAAATAAAAATGTAACGAGATGTTTTGATAAGTAACTCATGTCTGCAAATCATTTGACACTTAATCTGATTGAAGGTTCTGTATCTTTTAGCTTTTCACCCGCAGCAGCAAGGGAATTAAAAGCAGCTATCGATGAATTGATGCAGAAACTTAAAGCAGTTGCGGCTAAAACGAATGGTGGGGTTGGTAGAGCAACTCCCCAGTCGAGTATGGAATATCGCTATACAGGAGAAGTATTTATAGAAATTTTTTGTAATCCCAACATCTGGGCTAGTCCTTTTGCAGCAAAAGTTTTACTTACTGTCCGCTCTGACACTATTCGTTTGACAACGGAAGCTGAACTTACCCGCATTGTAGAAGATATCAATCAGTACTTAGAACAAATTAACTAAGTAAGATAAAGAATATTAAAGAAAAATAATTCATGACTAATTGCGGATTTGTGATTAGTCATGAGCAAAACACGAGATAATAAATTAAAGTACCTTAGAAGCATAAAACTTGGGAACATAAAACTATATAAATAAATAATTGTCAAGTAGAAACAAAAATTAACAAATTATTTGCAATCAGTCAAAATGCAATCAAAGCATATAAAATGGGGATTTCAAATTTACATAGTATTTTTTTTCGTTTTTAGGACGAGTTATTTTATTCTAATAAAATCGCAATTAAATCTAATTTGACATTGTTATATAAGGGTATTTTTGAGTTTATAATACAAAGAGTTTTTGAACAACAGCTTTAACATATACTAATTTTTATTTACACTAAAAATCATCCACGGAGGTAAGAGTTATGGGCAAATACGATAAATTTTTTAGTTCAAAAAAAACATTGAAAGAGTCATTGACTCCAGAAGAAGCAGTGGCTGCAATTGCATTGATAACCACAGCTGCTGATTCTTCCTTAGAAGATGTAGATATAGAGTTTTTGGTGGATATACTTTGGGGATTCGAAATTTTTGAAGAATATTCCGATGAAGATTTATTAGAAATGCTTCATAAACTGCTCAATTTCGCCGAACAACAAGGAGCGGGAGCGTTGTTTAATGCTGCTAACAATAAACTTGAAGATGAGTTCTTAGAGGATGCTTTTGCGGCTGGGGTAAGTGTAATCATAGACGAAGAAGAAATGCATATTCCTAAAAGCAAAACACCTTTACTAAAAAGTTTACAGCAAGCTTTAGAACTTGATGATGAAGAAGCCCAAGAAATCATAGAAGATGTCATTGCTGCCTTCGAGGAAGCTGAGTTAGAAGAATTACTTGAAGATGAAGATGAAACAATAGTAGATATCGCTTTTACTATAGAAGAATATGAATCACCATCAGAGAATTTTACAGTCCCAATTCCCGTAGATCCTCATCAAGGTGGTAAAGTTCAAAGTCAAGAAGGTGCAGTTAGTTTTTCTGATGATCAAGGTACTTTTTTAAGGATAGATTATTATCCTTTACCTACCAAACTCATGGAGGAAATGGAAACAATTGGACAAGAAGAATATCTCAAATCTACCCTTGTCAATAAATATGTTCCTAAAGAGATAGTCGCTAATTTGCCAGAAGCTGAAGTCGAATACAGTGAATATATGGCAAAAACCTTAGAAGGTTCTTATTTCGTTCTACTTTATATGCCTGGAGGTTCCAGAATTTATAAAACAGGAAATAATGGTACTGCCACAAAATTAGATGCTTATAGAGGATTAATCGCATTTATTAACGGTGAATTTCTCTATATAGTTAGCAGTCAACGTACATTTTTAGATGGCAAAACTCCTAGTTTTATGAAAGAAGAAGCTGTTGCACTCAAGCAAATAATTTTGGACTTTATCGATACTATTGACTTTAATTGAACTTTCTCAAAATATTCCTTGAGATAGAAGGTGGTTTTTAAAAATAAATCGCCTTCTTTTTCAATCTGTATTTTGTAAGCAATTTCATCCAATTTCTCTTCCTAATACTTTATACTTCAAATCTATCATTTGAGGACGCGCTAGTTTACCTAAAAAATCTAACCCTTCACCACAGATTTTTCACATCTAAAAACCTGCCGTCAAATAATTGGGATTTACCCTCCATCAACCCGGTTTCTATGGAAAATCATTGTTTTTATCACCAAATATCCATGAAAAAAAACCAAGTCCTGATAATCTAAATCTATATCGCGATCGCAATATTCTAATTCGATAATATCTAGTCTTTGCTATATATCATCCTCTAATGCCGAAACTTGATTGATTACAGTTTTGGTATAGGTTGATCGGAATTATTTTTTGACTTCTGACAATACTCCTTTTCCGCTAAAAGATTACCTAAAAAAAACCGCAGAGACGCTCTTAACACGGAGGAAAGGGATAAAGTAAAGAGAGATCAACCGCACTAACCCGGCTGAAAGCTAATTTTAGAGCGGGAAGGGAGTAAATATATTTGCAGCAATTTTTACATATTATATTTATATAAAACCGGGTTTTTCTCAATATAAATACGATTTTATTGTTTATATTGTAATATAAAATACTTCTAAGTTTACGTAATTCAGTAAGTTTATATCTAATTCTTAAATACATCTGAGTAATGCTATAACGCTTAAAAAAACGACCTTTTAACTACCTTTGATGTCGAAACAAGCGGTTTTGAGAAGTCGGGTTTTGATCGCTGTTGTCTCCTGTTAAAGATATTTATCCTCAAAACCCGACTTCTAATGATTGTCTGTTAGTTTCATCCAACTCTTTACCCCAATTTTAAAAATTGAATTTTAAAATTCAATTTAGATAATTTCCGATTATTCTCAGTTAATATACTGTGTGATGGTTTTTTAGGTGATAGGAAATACCTTAAATTCGACCGTAAGTAACAAATCTACATATAAACATCACTTTTTTCTCAGTGCTGAGTTATAAAAAAAGGCAAAATTGATGATAATTAAGAATTTAGGTCATTAATAATGCGAATTTATTCATTAATTCTACGAAATTACGTTGTTTTCGGGACGTGACATAGGTCACTTTTATAGT
>JBHJOU010000309.1:0-9984 GCA_050329355.1 Rivularia sp. (in: cyanobacteria) | reverse complement strand
TGAATGATTTCCGAAGAAATCGCTAGGGAGTTTGTGGGTATTTGAGATTTGTTGATATACCCATCACTAAAATCATTTTCTGGAATTTCTGGTAATTCGTGCTGTAATTGTAAGTAAGATTCTATACTATTTTGCCAGCGCGACCACCAGGTTTTTAGTTGAGAAACGATATTACTACCGGCTAATACTTGTCTGGGTTCTGGATGAATCTTGACTAATGCTGGTGTTGCTACCAGCTTGAAATGTTCTGCTAAATGGGGTTGCTCTCCAACATCAATCACTTGAAGAGATAAATCATATTCAAGCTGCAATTGTTTGAGATAGGAGCGAATCTGCTGTACTTGTAGTCGGGATTTGGGGCGTTGATCCACAAATAGTAACAGTTGTAAGGGGGCTTCTGAATTAATTAGCGGTTTCTGAGAAGCTTGCATCAAATCTTGTCTCAACACTGGTAACAAACCGTTATCGCTTTAGCTGAAAGTACAATGGACTGACGAATGCCAGAAAAATAGTTGTTTTAATTCTATTTTAGGCTTTTCACACTATATTTATGAGATTTTTGAGATGAAATACACTTTTTTGAGTTTTTTGCTGCCTTTTTGTTTATTAGCTAACATTAAAAGCGCTTTTGCCGATCAGCCTGATTTGCAATCTTCTCCAAATCGCGATCGCAAGTCCACTCAAGTTGAAAGCTTTGAGATGGTTTCAAGAAGGTTGGTGACTGGGCAGGTAAATTTGATTTTTCGCATTGAACAAGCTTTACTACACCCTGATTCTCATAAAATGCGAGCGGTGGGAGGACAACTAGTTACTCAGACTGTAGCAGTCGAAGGTTTCCTCAAAAGTCAATATGCTTATCCCCAAGCTTTGTGCAACCAAAATCAAGGTTCAAGTGTTCCCATTGATTTTATACCTCCTTTAACTGCATCGAATTTAAAGATTTATTGTTCTTTGTATAATTCCAGTCGGGAATTGTCAAAACTGACTCGAACCTTAGATGTACTTTTATCTAGACGTGGTGAATTAAGCGATACGCGAGAATTACCTTTAGTTAGTGGAGAAAAGCAATCTGATTTAGTGCTTCCGATGTCTCCCGTCAGCCGTCCCAATCTTCATAAACGGGCAACTCCTTACGCTATTTTAGAGCCTGATGTAGATAATACTGCTAAGGTTTATGTTGGTAAAAGTAGAAAAAGGGCAATTTCTAATTACGTTCCACCTGTACAACCAGCAATTAAACCACCATCCACAGCGCTAACGACTTTGAAAAATGCCGAAAAGTTTTTAGCAGCAGCAATAGCTGAGTTTCCCGATGCAAATAATTTTCACAATCCTCAAAAAACTGCTGCGGAATTAGACCGTTTGACCTACGATATTTACCTCCCAGAAAAGCAACTTTACCAAAAATTGCTGTCAATGCCTAATACGGGTATTTTCCGCGTACTGTCATCTCAAGCTTATCTTCGTCCCTTGAATACTCTGGAGAATCGCTCACAAAAAAATGTTCTTGGTCGCTATCCTTTCCCGGTTTTAGTTGAACCCAAGGGTGACTTTATGCCTAATTTACCACTTCAAATAGTAAAAGGGAAGTTTCAACTACTGCCCCAAGGAGTAAATTATGGCTTTATGGTAGAGGTTGGGGATATACATTTAGATCAGTTGGATGCAAGTTTACAAGCTGTTGCTCCAGAGAAACGAAATATCTTGATTAATTATCAGCCTCCGAAAAAATTAAATGCCTTGCAAGCCGAAAGACAAAAAATTATTACCGGAAAACATCAAGTTTTAATTGCTAATCAACCAATTTTAAATATGGTTGACGCTAAATTAAATAATACTTATTTGGTGCGTAATTTGCAGTTTCAGTTACCAGAAATAATCGCTAATAATCAACCGTTGACGAGAAAACAACGGCGTTATTTAGACCAATTATTAGAAATGCAAAGTAGCGATGTAATTGTTGCTTTTAGACCTGTCAGTCGTCGTACTGATGGGACTTATACGATTATTTGGCGAGTTTTGCAGGAATTTAATGACCCAAAAATTGATGATTTGGATGCTTATCTTCAATATCAATAAAAAGGTAAGAAGAAGTAGGGAAGAGGCTTACCCACTCGTTAGACTCCAGAAGTCGGGTTTCGTGGAAGTTACCCGACTTCTTACCCCACGAAAAAGTTAGGTTTTACAGTTACTAACCCTATTCCCTATTCCCTATTCCCTCTTCCCTATTCCCTATTCCCTATTCCCTATTCCCTCTTCCCTATTCCCTATTCCCTTGATTAAATTACTTGCAATATATTTGCTTTGTTAATTCTAAATTATTCCACGCGGCTTCTGCTGCTTCTAAATCATAGGGAAATGGTCTTCCACGGGTAACGTAATCGAGTTTTTGCGGTTCTCGATGACGCAATACAGCATTTACAATCACACAAGGTTCTGGAGTAGTGTTAATTGCTCCATGGAGAACTCCCGGTGGAATTGTTACTACTGCTGGGTATTTTTCACTTAATGGAATGTACTGGTATTGCTTGTTGATTAAAGTAACTAGTACAAATCGACCTTTAACTACTAATAATTGATCGGTTTGTGATTTATGTACGAATAAATCATCTACTGTATTGGCTGGAATCTGCACCAACATCGTTTCGTTACTAGCTTGAGGGGTGAAAAATTGAGCCATTCCCCCTTTGATTGATTCTAAATAGTGGATTTGAATTCCCCTAATTTTACTCATAATAAAAATATTGCTAAAAAAGCATCCTAAAAATTGAATAGTTAGTTCAATCTAAGATGCTCAGCAATAAAAAAATGTTGCAGATGCAACAAAAGTTACCAAAATATGGTATCCAAATGTAATTTATCAGCCGATCGAGAATTTTAAACTACTCGGTTGTGCAAAATTACCATCTATTACTACACCGCGTCCGTTGGCGTGAAGATGTCGCAATATAATGTAAATCGACTCTATGTCCTCAGAGGCACCTGCTTTACTGGCAATTTCCTCTAAAGAAAGGGGATTTTCTTCTGCTTGTAAAACGGACATTGCTTGTTTTTGCAATTCCAAAATTGCTGCTGCTGCTTTTTTACCTGCTTCTACACCCGGTTGATGATATGCGTTAACATTCACTAAGCTCGCATAGAATCCTACAGCGCGTTCGTATAAAGCAATTAACGCACCTACTGTTCGAGCATTAACTTGGGGTATGGTAACAGTAATTGAATCCCGTTGGTTTTCATAAAGTGCTTTTCTAGTACCTTGAAGAAAACCAGAAAGATAATCACCCGACGTGGTTCCCGGTTCAACTTCTAAAGAGGAACCTTTACGATCCTCTAAAACTTCAATGAAGGTAAGGAAGAAGTTCGCAACCCCATCGCGTAACTGCTGGACGTATGCGTGTTGGTCAGTTGAACCTTTATTACCGTAAACTGCAATACCTTGATGGACAATGTTACCATCTAAGTCTTTTTCTTTACCTAAAGATTCCATTACCAACTGTTGCAGATAGCGGCTGAATAAAAGTAGGCTGTCTTTATAAGGAAGCACAACCATATCTTTTTCACCCCGTCCGTTACCGGCATAGTGCCAAGCTAAAGCTAACAGTGCCGCTGGGTTGTTTTTGACATCGGGGATGCGAGTTGCGTCATCCATCTCTTTAGCTCCGTCGAGCATTTGACCAATGTCAATTCCTTGTAATGCTGCTGGTACAAGTCCTACCGCTGACATCTCCGAAGTCCGACCTCCCACCCAATCGTACATCGGGAAATGTGCCAGCCAGCCTTCCGATTCACCAACCTGACTCAGTTTACTACCAGGCATGGTAATGGCGATCGCGTATTGTGCAAAGTCCAGATTTTGCCCGGAATAGGCTTTTTTGACTTCCAACATGGCGTTACGCGGTTCGGGTGTTCCTCCAGATTTGGAAATCACCAATACCAAGGTACTCGAAAGCCGGTTTCGCAGGTGAGTTAATACTCGATCAATTCCTGCGGGGTCGCTGTTATCAATAAAATGAATTGCTAGAGGTGGATAATCTGTAGTTAAAGCTTGAGCTACAAATTGAGGACCGAGTGCAGAACCACCAATCCCAATTGAGATTATATCGGTGAAGCGAGGAGCTTTGGGAGGATGAATCGCACCCGTGTGGATTTTCTCAGCAAATACTTCTATTTTCTCAATATTACTCACAATCTCTTGCGTTAGTTCCGGCGTTGGTGCCAAGTCGGGATTTCGCAACCAGTAATGTCCAACCATCCTGTCTTCATCGGGATTTGCGATCGCCCCTTTTTCCAACTCTGCCATATCGGCGAAAGCTTTATCAAATGAAGGCTGTAACTTCTCAAAGAAGTCATCATCGAAGCCCATCCGGCTAACGTCTAGGTAAAAACCTAGTCCTTCATGGAAATATAGCCATTTCTGGTATCGTTGCCAAAGTGCCGTAGCATCCATAAAGATAATCTCAAGTCACGTTATTGTCACAAACAAGTTTAAGCTAAGGTTCCAATAATCCCTTGTCAACTTATACAGTTTTAAGTGTTTACACATCTGCTCTCCTTAAACATCTGGCATAGGGATGAGTTGCAAACTTTTCACCGAAGCAAGCCAATACTCAATCCCAACCAAATAATTTCCAAGTACAAAACTGGGATTCCTCAGCGCGTTTCCGCTAAAGTGTATACTCTCTCTCAATTTTTTTCTAGTTCATTTTGATTCAATTGCTCAATTATTTTTTGGATTTTTGTACAGATTTTCGTGATTTCTCTTAACACAAGGAATTGTTAATAAATATTAAATATTAAATCTTAAAAATCCCAGGCTCATCCTGTTAACTAGGAAGAAAGAGAGCAAAAGTTAACAGTTATACCGCTCTATTACATAGATACGGGTAAAATGTTGATGAATTTCTTGACTGAAATATTTGCTTCTACAAGGATTTTATCTGGAAATCAATTGCAAAGACTGTAGGCTGTAATTTTCCTTTACAAATGGGGGATTTCGGCTTCGATGTGACATAACTTGTATGAAACATCTGCCTTAAGGTACTATCCCTGAATACATAATCATTGTACTCAAAAAAATAATGGAGAATCGAATTAAATGCACAAACCATTTTTAAAGCATCGTTGGTTATTAACTCTATTATTCTGTTTGATTCCCACAGCTGTTTTTGCTGCTGATGAAGCCGCTGGAGAACCTTTACTTAATTCCCTTGATGCTGCTTTTGGTCAATTTGTCAAGGGAATATTTGATGTTCTATTTTTCAGCATCGGTGGTTTTCCCTTAATTGTTTTGTGGTTGATTTTTGGAGCGGTTTTTTTTACCATCCGCTTGAGGTTTGTCAACTTCCGGTTGTTCGGACACGCAATTGATATTGTCAGGGGAAAACACGATGATCCTAACGCTCCAGGGGAAGTTTCTCATTTCCAAGCTTTAGCTACTGCTTTATCAGCAACCGTCGGACTTGGGAACATTGCCGGAGTTGCGATCGCAATTAGCATTGGCGGTCCGGGTGCCACTTTGTGGATGACTCTGGGTGGTTTGTTGGGGATGTCTAGTAAGCTGGTTGAATGTACTCTGGGTCAGAAATATCGCATTATCAAGCCAAGTGGTAGTGTTGCTGGCGGACCGATGTATTATCTTTCTAGAGGATTTGCAGAAATCGGTTTAGCACCATTAGGTAATGTTTTAGCAATTTTATTTTCTATTTGCGCCATTTTCGCTGCTTTTGGTGCGGCAAATATGATTCAGGTAAACCAATCCTATGGTGCGGTTAAGGAAGTTTTTCCCATATATCCCTGGGTTTACGGTTTAATTCTGGCTGTGTTAGTTGGTTTGGTAATTATTGGTGGTATCCACCGTATCGGTCAAGTTGCAGGAACTATAGTACCAGTGATGTGTGTACTTTATGTTGCTGCTGCATTGTGGATTCTTTTGGTTAATATTACTGAGATTCCTGGTGCGATTGGGACTATTTTCCAAGAAGCCTTCACTCCTCAAGCAGTGGAAGGAGGAGTTATTGGGGTAATTGTCCAGGGTTTTAGACGCTCTACTTTTTCCAACGAAGCCGGAGTTGGTTCGGCTGCGATCGCTCACTCAGCAGCGAGAACTGATCGACCAATTAAAGAAGGTTTAGTGGCACTTTTGGAGCCATTCATCGATACCGTAGTTATCTGTAATATGACTGCTTTAGTAATTGTAATTACTGGCGTTTATAATAATCCCGAATATGAAGCAATCAGAAAAGCTGGTGAAGGTGCAGCTCTGACTTCTGTTGCTTTTGGTACGGTAATAGGTTGGTTCCCCATATTACTTGCAATTTCCGTATTTTTATTCGCTTTTTCGACGATGATTTCTTGGAGCTACTATGCAGAGAGGGCTTGGGAATATCTTTTCAGCGAACGTAGTTTAATTGTATACAGAATATTATTCATTGCTGCGACATTCATTGGTGCGATCGCAAAGCCTCAATCGGTAATTGATTTTGGTGATGCTACGTTTTTTGCAATGGCTTTGTTTAATCTGTTTGGAATGTATTTCCTTACCAATAAAGTGGTAGAAGATTTAAACGATTACGAACGGTATCTTAAACGAGCAAAGTTGTAAAATATTTGTAGAGACGTAGGATTACTACGTCTCTTTAGTTAATTACTGCTAACGCATTCTAAAATCAATAAATTTAACGTTACTTCTAATTTGATTTTTTCTTAATTTATCAATCTGAGCATCTCTATAGGATATCGCTTTTTTAATAGACAATAACTTTTTTTCTAAGTTCTTTTGTTTTGCTAGAGATTTTCTATATCCAATGACGACAATGCTTACTAAACCGGATGTTAGACTTAATGCTGCTCCTACTCCAGGAGTAATCAAATCTCTAACTTCACTGTAAACAAAGTCTTGATTGTCAACTTTAATTTCTATTCGTTTGGAACCGTATTCAGCCAAAATAATCAAAAACATTGCAAAAATCATACTTGAAATTGCAATGGTTGGTAGCACCATCTTTTTTAACATTATTTTTACCCTTGTATATGCTAAATTTCACAAAGTAAGTTCTTGAATATCTTCATTGCTGATAATCAAAGAAACCTATTAATAACAACTTAATAATTTTATGAATATAATTTTGTGTAATTTTGATAAAATCTTCACTTAATTTTTTATTGCTTTTATGAAATTATCTTTCCTTAACCGTAGAAATACTCAAGCTTCACGGTTTTTTGATATTCCTATTTTCAGGTTAGAGGTTAAAGGTTAGAGGTTAAAAGTTATAATTTACCAACGAACTACTCTTGATCAAGATTAGAGAGAACGGGAGTTAGTAGTTTATGTACTTTGTCCCTTGTCTCCTTACTATTTTTTGAATTCAAAATTCGCTTGCACAAGCTGTATTTATCAGATTCAGCATCTCAAATACATCCCATTCTCCTCGCGCATCAACCGACTAGCGATTAATTCCTTACGTAAACTTTCGGAGTCTGGATAGTAACGGTTGAGAATTTCATTCACTGCATCCTCCGAGTATTTGACTCCCATTTCAAATTTGTCAATTACCCACTTAAGAATTGTTAAACGCTTCTTACTACTATTAGGAATTTCTTTGAGATATTGTCTCGAATCAGAATTTTGAAAAATCCCTTCTACATAAGTATTCAATACTTTAGTTTCCCAAGTTTTAAAATTCACATCCTCAGCAAAAGAAGCAATTTTTTCCGTTTTAAACATTTCTTTGGTTATATTTTGCAATACCTCTTTATCTAACTGATAAAAATGAGTATTACCTTCCGGACGCATTCTTACTAATTCAAGCTGCTTAAGTTTGGTTAAATGATGGGAAATTGTCGGTTCTTTTAGTTCTAATAGCACTGCTAATTCTTCTACACTGCACTCCTGGCTTGCCAATATACCAATTATTTTCAATCTACTTTCATCTGCTAACGCTTTAAAAAAACGCAACAGTTTTTGTAATTTATCATTTTTCATTTTCTGCTGTAATTGCCTTTGAGGTCTATATAATTAGAACTAAGTAAAATCAAATCACGACTTTTTAATGTAGCAAAAACAAGGGTTTTAACTTGCTTTTAATACAGATTAATTTTCAGATGTTTTTGTAAAAAAATGATTTTCTTCTTTTACAATTGGCTAACTTTGACTATAAAAAGCACTGTATGAGTAAGCATTAATAGAATACTGATTATAGTCAAGCTGAGTTGTTAACTTTTCGAGACACGGGATTTACTCTTTTTGAAAAAGTATCGGCTGTATAATAATTATGAAATTTACAGCTTAAGCCCCTAATTAAAAACATTTCTAGAAAAGTTAATTAATAAATTAGTAAATTATTTTTCAATCAGAAAACTAGATAAATATCCCAGCTATAAGTAATTTAAAATATATAGGTTTAAAAAATTAGAATTAAAAATATGATTAGCAAAATCAAACGTGAATAACGAGCTATGCACAGTTATTTGATTCTGTAACACGCAAAAAACTACGTAGTAATACAATACAACATTATTAATAATTTTTACATCTTTACTCTTATTCGCAATCTCCTTTTAGAAGGGTATTTAGGAAATTATATCTATCTCTTTAGATAGATATCTACACTTTATTAGCCCCAACCAGGAGCTTTTTTCGCAGCAGTGAGAAGGAATGCGGCTAAATGTTCGATTTGTTGTTGAGATAATATATTGGGCGTAATTTCGCGACACCAAAAAGTTTCTTCGCTACCATCATAGGTCGAGGTAATTCGTAATTCGTAATTCGTAATTCGTAATTCGTAATTGTAACTACCTTATGTGCCGTTCGCTCCCATCGTCCCTCTTTAACAAGGAATATAGCATTCTATTTTTAGATTTATTTGAGATTTATTTGAAATTTATTTGATGTTGATATTGATAATTTGGCATTTATAAAATATTTATTAGTCCATAGTCAGTTTTCTAAAAATTGAAGTACTAACTATAGACTAATAATTAAGGTTTACTTATTACTCAACTGTCGAAGATTTAATAGTAAATCTTACCACCACCCCATTTTTGACCAACAATTTTAGGTTGTAAGAGAATATGACCAGCGATTGCTTCTAAATCCTCGTCGGTCAAATTTCGCATTGCTGTAAAAATATCCGCACTCTTAATGCTGGGATGCAATTCAGAAATTTCGATCTCTCCATCATAGGTAGTAGGATTTTTCATATAGTCTACCAAACCTTGGATGTTATCGCGGGATGGGGTTGCTAATGCCAAAGCTTCAGGCTCTAATCCTACGTTTTGGTTTGTCTTGGTTACACCACCAGCATGACACTGAGCGCAAGCGTAATTGAATAACCGTTTACCTTCTTTAACTTCTTTTAAACTGAGTACATAGGTATCACCTTGGTCATTCAAGGTTACAGTGCGAGTTGCTTCGTCAAGTTCTACAGAGTAAGCACTACCGACAAACATCTGAAAACTCAACAACAGACTAACAACAAAAATGCCAATTAGTTTTTTTATCATGTTTCCCCTCAAAAATTTTAATGCTCAACACAGCAATAAGATTAAGTAGCCGTAATACAATTATCACTCCAAGCGTGCAATTTGTTGCCCAAAGTACTTTTTCAAGTTGTAAAGCAGATGGGGGAGATGGGGAGA
The DNA here is from genome assembly GCA_050329355.1 of Rivularia sp. (in: cyanobacteria). Classification (GTDB taxonomy): domain Bacteria; phylum Cyanobacteriota; class Cyanobacteriia; order Cyanobacteriales; family Nostocaceae; genus Rivularia. Next base: position 348 of record JBHJOU010000309.1, on the reverse strand, counting down.
CAAGGAGATGGGGAGACAAGGAGATGGGGGGACAAGGAGATGGGGAGACAAGGGGATGGGGAGACAAGGAGATGGGGAGATGGGGAGACAAGGAGATGGGGGGACAAGGAGATGGGGAGACAAGGAGATGGGGAGACAAGGAGATGGGGAGACAAGGAGATGGGGAGATGGAGTTAGGAGTTTAATATCTTTGACCTTTAACCTTTAACCTTAAACCTTTGACCTTAATTTACCGTTCATAGAAATCTTGACAAAGCTACCCAAAAATAGCCATTACTAGACAACTAGGTTTGTAATTTTAGTCCAAAGTCCTAAAACTACAGGGATAAACGGCAATCCCACTATCCC
>JBHJOU010000723.1:0-2097 GCA_050329355.1 Rivularia sp. (in: cyanobacteria) | reverse complement strand
CCTAACTCCTAACTCCTAACTCCTAACTCCTAACTCCTAACTCCTAACTCCTAACTCCTAACTCCTAACTCCTAACTCCTAACTCCTAACTTCTCACTCAGTGAAACCAAAATTATTTTTTGTTATTTCCGTATTCGGATTATTTTTAATTACTGGTTGTCAACTGCTGTTAACACAACCAGTTAGTCCTCATTTAATAATGGGTAATCCCAGTAATGCAGGAGAAAATCCTGATAATTATCTGATCATAAAACCCCAATACGCTTTATCATACAATCGGGAACGAGGTACACCAAATTGGGTAGCTTGGCAACTAAATCAAAGTTGGTTGGGTAATATTCAACGTCAAGATGATTTTCGTCCTGATGATTCTCTACCAGAAACCTGGTATCGTGTAAAACCTGGCGATTATACTGGTAGCGGCTATGACCGAGGACATATGGTTGCTTCTGCTGATAGAACAGCCAATATAGAAGATAATTTAGCTACTTTCTTGATGACCAACATTGTCCCACAAACTCCTGATAACAACCGAGGTGCGTGGCGAGAATTAGAAGAATACTGTCGGTATTTGGTAAAACAAGGTAAAGAACTTTACGTTATTGCTGGTGTTGATGGAAGTTCTAAAAAAATTGGTAGAACTAAGCAAGTGACTGCACCCGCATCAACTTGGAAAGTGATTGTGGTTTTGGATCAACCGGGACAAGATATAAAAGCAATATCTGAAAATACCAGAGTTATTGCTGTAAACATTACCAATCGTAAAAATACAGGTGACGATTGGAAAAAATATCTACTCTCAGTTGATCAACTCGAAGCGAAAACAGGTTACAATTTTCTCGACCGAGTTCCAGAATCGGTTCAGCAGGTAATTGAAAGTCGAGTTGATCGGGGTAGTGTTCGGTAGGGTTAGAAGTCGGGTTTTTACCAGGATTCTTTGTTAGTACAGATATTTATCTGAAAAACCCGATTTCTGTGATAGTCAACTATCTACCATCAACTAATTATTAAGTTTCCACAGCTTTTGTTGACAAACCAACCCAATCTCCTGATTTTATTTGACCAACGATGTAAACATCGATTTCAACTTCACCTATTTTGTAAACTTGAATATTCTCTAAATTTTGCTTTAAAGTTTCTAAAAGAGTTTGATATTTTTTTGCTGTTTCTCTTTCCTCATCGTCGTACCACTCTTTTTCAGTTGTAGCTGACTGAAAAAAATTATCTATCTGTAATATTTTGATAGGAGCTTCTAGGGAATGATTCGTTTTTTCTAGTAAATTATGAATATTAAATTCTTTTAATTCTTGATTAGACCATAGAAAAACATCAAAAGGATAATCTGATTCGCTCATCCAGACTAAATTTTGAGAAAGGGATTTCAATTTTTTCGGAATATCAAACTCGTTATTATTCATAATTAATATCAAATCCGTTAGCATCGAAATTATATATTTTGAACGCAGAGGAACGCAAAATTAAGCGCAGAGGAACGCAGAGTTTTTTTTCATCACTTTCGTTCTACTGACTTTTTAATATTACTTTTTCTTTGCTTTCCAAGTTCCACCATAAACGTAAAATGGATTATTTTGACTAACTTTTTCCCAACATTGGGGACATACAAAAATCCAATCGCCATTTTCAGAATACTTTACTCTGTACAATATAAATGAAGATTCACAGCATAGGGAGCAAAGTTTATTACGTAAAGGACGTGCCATTTATCAGTGAACAGTTATCAGTTATCAGTTAACAATAATCCCTTTTCAATCATCATTAGTCGGGTTTTGCCATAATTATCTATGGCGGTGATTCATGGTGCAATACAAATTTGACCTCACCCCGCCCTCTTAACCCCTCTCCTTATGAAGGAGAGGGGAAGGGGGTGAGGTTTTAGTGTATTGGACTCAACTGAAATTTGCTATATCATACCGGACAAACTTTTATAAAAACCCGATTTCTCAATCTGACTTCTGATCCAAAAAATAATCGATGCAGTTAATTAAACCGCATCGATTGCATTAGTTTTACTGGATTTAGACATACTCCAAAAACTTACGCAAATGCAGAAGCTTGGGGTTTTGCAAAAATCATTCT
>JBHJOU010000402.1:0-6644 GCA_050329355.1 Rivularia sp. (in: cyanobacteria) | reverse complement strand
GGTGGTACTTGGTGTATTCATAATATTAATCGCAATCAAGTTATGAAAAGAATGGCTCCTGTAGAAGAAGGTACGCCGAAACTTTGGGATTTTATATTAGCAGAAATTGAAAATTGTATCAATAAGGGATATTTGAAAGAGTAATCTTGAGAAGTTGGGTTTTTTCCAAATTTGTAATTGTGTAATGAATATTGTTTTTAAAAACCTGACTTCTTAACCTTTAAACAAAGCCCAAGCAATAAATCTCTCAATATAGTACAACGCTAATTGATTACTAACACCGTTAAAAATAGCATCAAAAGCGTGTTCTGCCCAAGGAATTTCTAACAAAATCGCCGTATTTTTATCCCGCAATTTATTATACATTTGTCTGCCAAATCGAGCTTCTACGACATGATCGCGACTTCCGTAAATTAACAAAGTTGGTGGTAAATTAGGCTTTACATAATTTATCGGTGAAGCAGTTTCATACAGCATCGGTAACTGTTGAGGAGAACCCCCCAAAAACGCTTCTAAAACAGCACGAGCATTAATTGGATCGGGAATTGGTGGTTCGTTGTATCCTTGAGTTAGATTCACTGGGCCATAATAGTTAACTACAGCCCGGATTGGTGGTGCATCCGGTTGGTAAGCTGCTAACATTGCCAAATGAGCGCCAGCAGAGCGTCCTAATAATACCATTTTATCGACATCTGCTTCATACTCAGCAGCGCGATCGCGAATAAAATTTAACGCAAAATTAACATCATCTAATTGAGCGGGAAACTTGTATTCTGGTGCATGACGGTAATCGATGGCAAATACAGTATATCCACGAGCCGCCATATATCGATTAAATTCTGAATTTACAGATGGATTACCATTTTGCCAAGCTCCACCATAAATAACTATAATTGCTGGATATTTACCAACTTTCAAGGGTTGATAAACTTCCATATTTAAAGTTACTCCAGCAGGATTTGCAAAATTAATCCCAGTTAAATGACGAGTTTTGTTTAATTTAATTCCCCGAAAAACATCAGTTAAAATAAACGGCTGTTTCCGCATATTTTCTGTTATTTCAACTGGTATTTTTTGCTGATATTCTGCACCTAATGCTTGATTAATAGCCGCAGTCATTTGTATTTGAGTGGGTATGATACTTACTAGCTCCCAACTACAAATCAGCAATCCTATGAAGCTAAAAAGATAGATTATTCGTTTTAATTGAGGTTGAGCGATAAATAATAAAGACAATACCAAAGTAATAATATTTAGCGCGAATAGCCAAGGACAAATTTCTGGTGCTACTACTCCAAATTTTAGTAAAAATAAAGTTGGTGCAGGAAGTAAAATCCAACAACTTAAGAAAAAACTTACGAAACTGAGGATTAATGTGAGAACAATTCCAAAACGCGATAGAAATATTTTAATTTTATTTTTTTGGCTTTTTTTATTTTGGTATAACATCATCAAATTTCAGCTTGCGATTCAACAATACCGAAAATTTCTTCCCACTCATGATTACTCAAAGCTTTCTCCTCAAATTTGACTCCAAAACACTTTTGTGCAGCATCAACCAAAGCCGTAATTATTCTTTCAATTGCCAAATTTTGCCCAACCACCACCCTATCTAAATCTTCCTCAAAAACTTTTTTAAACAACTCCGCATCAGGTTTCAAGCTCATCGAACCATGCTGTAAAATCGCATTATTGCGTCTTAACTGAGCGCTACCAATCAACTTATTACCATCAACCGTTACCAAATCTGCAACTGTTGCGGTACCAAAACAGTTGGGATTATTAATATAACCCCTTTCACCAGTACCGTAATCTAACTCAATACCTAAATTTTGCCATCCTTGAATCAAAAACTCGCATATTTTTTTATACATTTCAATCCGACTTCCAGAAAGTCCAGAAGTCACCAGAGCGTAAGTTAAATCTCCCTTGTGTAACACCGCACGTCCACCCGTCGGACGACGTATCAAGTCGATTTGCTCACCTTTCCAAGTCAAATTCTGCCAATCTTCCGAGTACTTACGCTGATGATAACCAAGAGAAATTGCAGACGGCGACCAAGTATAAAAACGTAAACTAGGGGGATGTCCCGATTGATGCTGTTGTAACAACCATTGATCGATCGCCATCTGTAATTTACCATTAGCTTCTAAAAACGGAATTAATCGCCAAGTTTGAGAAATCAAAGTCAGTTAGGAGTTAGGAGTTGGGAGTTGTAGAGACGTAGCAATGCTACGTCTGTACCGGAGTTAGGAGTTAGAATTAAAATTTTGTCATCAGTCATAATTTCTACTTCATCACTCATAACTCATCACTCATAACTTATAAATTAAAGTGTAGCGATTTGTTACGCTGCACCAAACTTAGATTGTAAATCTTCGTCATTATCATCTGCGATCGTGGCGACGATAGTAACTAAACGAGAAACTTCCGCAGCAGATAAATCTTCTAAAGTACGCATCGAGATGACTACAACTTGGTTGTCTATAATGCCAAAACGTGCTTCTAGAGTAGCGGAACAGTTCATTTGCAAAAGAGAGCGCATCATTGTAGCTTCATCTTTAGCGGGTAACTTCAAAACCGAAGACCAAACTGTGATTGTATCTTCATCACTTGTCCCCGTCAATCGGACAAACACTTCCACGCTACCGTATTTAAACTTCCATAAATAAGCACCTTCGGAAGGATAATTGACCATTGCGCTATCGTTCTCTTCGAGTGTATCGATAACGTTTTCAATCACCTCTACATGGTTTATGGTAGTTGGTTGTGTGATCAAATCATCCATTAATTCGTTGCTGTCGGAATCGGTTTGGTAAGATGTCATACAAGTTGTCCCTCAAGATGATAAATATTCCACACCTACTTTATACCTAATCAAATGAAGTTAGGAGTGAGAATTCTTAGGGTAGCGTGTGCGTCAAGATATGGGGTTAATAACAAGAAGGGTGAATGTCACAATAACCCGTTGGTGCGTGACACTACAAACCTTATTTTTACGTTCAAAATCATTCAAAGTGTCACACAACGGCAATAACGGGGGTTTTGATCGGTTCGTAGTTGTGATTTATCGCTCAAACAGAAAAGATCGAAAGTAAATATGAAGGTAATTAAGTTTTGTAATTAAGTTTTGTAATTAGCAACTATAGGTAATTAATCTCCCCAGGAAAGCCACTCCCGTGCTGCTTTTTCGGCAGCTTCAGGGGTATAGTATAATTTTCTCTCACCAAACACTTCCCCACCGGAACTGATTATTCTAAATTGCCATTCCATTACTTCAGTGTAAAAAACCAGTAATGTTAGATTTTCAATGCCAACAACTAAATGAACGGTTGTTTGAGTCATGGTATTGCATTTACACAACTACAGACTTTTTATATACTCTACAGTCAGTTATTATCAAGTTTATTCTATACTTTGTATCAATCAACAATTATCAATGAAAGTCGATTTAGAAAATGATTTTTAAGTAGTAATAAACTTGGTTCTTATAAACTTGATAAAAACCCGACTTCTAAGGATTGCTCGGTAGGTTAAGAAGTCGGGTTTTTAAAAACAGTATTCATAACACATTTATAAACTTGATAAAAACCCGACTTCTGACAATTGATTCTATCAAACTTACAAGTCCTACTTATAAGAGGTTCCTATCAATTGTTCATTGATAACTGATAACTGATAACTGATTATTGAATTTCCTTAACATTTTCCATAACCTGTTTGTATAGCTGCTGGTTATTTTGTTCTTGAAAAATCTCTGCTGCTCGTTGTAAGTCGGCTAAAGCACCATCTTTATCTTTTTGGGCGCGAGCATTTCCTCGATTATTATAAGCAGCACCAAAGTTGGGATTGAGACGAATAGCTTCGTCATAATCGGAAATAGCACCTTCTTGATCTCCTTGAGCAGCACGAGCATTTCCCCGATTATTATAAGCAACGGCATAGTTAGAATTAACACGAATTGCTTCAGTATAATCTGCTATAGCTTCGTTTCTATTTCCTTGAGCCGCACGAGCATTTCCCCGATTATTATAAGCTTCAGCATAATTGGGGTCTAAACTAATAGCTTGGTCATAATCGCTAATTGCACCGTTGATATCACCTTGAGCAGCACGAGCGTTTCCCCGATTATTATACGCTTGAGCGTTATCAGGTGAAATGCGAAGCGCTTGATTATAATCGGCGATCGCACCTTGTCTATCTCCTGTGTCAAACTGTACTAAACCCCTACCGTTGTAAGCTTCCACATAGTCGGAATCAAGATTAATAGCTTTTGTATAAGCTGCGATCGCGCCTTGAGTGTCACCCTGAATATGTTTATACTGTCCCTGTGCGTAAAATTCCTTAGCAGTCGATGGGTTAGGTACTGGACTTGTTGCAGGGCTAACTCCTATTTCTGTAACTAATACATCTTTATCGTTGCTGCAAGAAACAGTTACAGTTGCGATAAATCCACTCAACAAGACTACACCAAATCTTTTGAAAAATCCGATCAAATTTTGCTCGAACAACCACTGTTTCATAAGTTACTTTTGCTCAAGGTACCCACAAGTTTGGCATTTATATGAAAAAAATACATTTTTCTTAATATTGAATAATCATCACTCTAATTCTGTATATTGACTATTTTTACATGGATTTTGTGGCGAATTTGTTTACATTTTACCAAACGGATTTTAGATTAAAAAACAAGCCAGCACCCTGTTATAATCTAACTTTAATATACTTCTTCTTTATTCTTCACTTTCGGCTTGCTTGGAAATTAATCTTAAACTGGTGGTTTTTGATATGTCTACAGCAAGTTGCTCGATATTATTCCCTAGGTTTTTTTGAATATCTTTAGTAAGGGTGATATCAAAATCTAAATCTACATTTTGAGTTTCTACTAACCGTACCAGTTCGGAAAATGGCACTTTAATTGTTGTGCGTTCGGAACTATTAAGTTTAAAATTTGGAGTTTCAGATAATTTTTGAGCCAGCATTGCTTGTTTGATTCGTTCTTGGAGATGTTCAAATTCTGATTTTACAAGTTGCCATTGTTGTTCTAATTCAACATATTTTGCACCAAGTAAACTTAAATCTTCCATTCTTGGATCAAAATTGAACTTTTGTGTGATTTTCAACAAACTTAGATGAACTTGAGCAAGAATAATACAGTCTAAGTAAGCATATTCAATTTGTTCTTCACTTAAAGGTCTAATTCCCCAATCGCTGCTTTGTTGCTGTTTATCAATATCTTGAAAATGACAAATTTCTATTGCTAAGGTCTTCAATTGATAATTAGGTAAAGGTAAAATATAATATGGAATTTGTTTCGCCATTTCCAAAGTGCAAGTGACATTTTTCGCTTGCTTTTTACCTAAAAATCTTAAATCATATTTAGCATTATGAAATACTTTTTCTATTGAAGAATTCATCATAATTTTTTCGATAAATTCTTCAACAATAAAAGGCTGTTCGAGTACATCCAAAATATAAACACTTTCTCCAGTTAAATCCCTAGAGTCATCCAAAACTTGAATCAGCGATAGTCTAGGATTACGAGTATCATAGTCAGCAACTTCTGTATCCAGCCAAAGAGTTTTTACTTTAGTATACTTAGCAACAAGAGAACGAATTTCCGAAGCCGATTTTAGATAAGGCATTGAGTAATATTTCCTAATAAAAATTGGATTAAAATAACCAAGTTCCAATTTCCCAAGGTAACATTTTGTCTGTAATTTATTTGTAGTGCCGTATCTGTTCGCTATTAGTAATTATGACTACGGATTCAACGGTATTTCACTGATTACACGGATTTAATTACCCATTACCAATTACCTATTACCCATTACCAATTACCAATTACCCATTCCCTTATGAATCACGAATAGAATTAGCCTGCGATAAATTTTCCGCTTCAACCTGCATGATTTTAATATCTGATGGAGTCCATAAACGAGGTGCTTGGCAATGATGGGCTATTAATAAACCCCATAAACCTTTCTCAGTTAATATGGGTACAACTAAATTAGCGCGAACCTCTAAATTACGTAAAAAATCACGATGACAATCAGCAATAGGTTCTAATTCAATATCTGGAATTGCCCGTACTCTTCCGTTTAAATATAAAGCAGCATACTCATTATTAAAACATTCTTCTGGACCAGTAGAACCAAGAATAGACCATTTATCCGAACTCAAAGACTCAAAAGTAACTTGTCCATTCCACCGAGAATAGAAATAATACAATACAACCCTATCTACACGCATAGTATCTCGTAAACGACTTGTGGTTTCTACAATTAAATTGTCTCTTTCTATTGTGGTTGTTAAGCGATTAAGTACTATGCGTAGACCACGGTCAAAACTTGCGTTATAATCTTCTGTCACCGTTCTAATATCACACTTGAGTAATAGTTTATCCGCTGATGATATATTACCAAGTACTTTACTCAATTCGTTTTTAAGTAATATTTTTTTAAAGGTTAGAGGTTAACAGTTGACAGTTGACAGTTGTTTTATTAACTCCTAACTCCTCACTCCTAACTCTTCACTCCTAACTCCTAACTCAGTTAGAGTAATAGAATAGACAAATTAATTGCATCTATACTCCTGAAGATACTTACTATGACAACTTCTCAAATTCGCTTTTTGATGTGCGC
>JBHJOU010000548.1:0-2023 GCA_050329355.1 Rivularia sp. (in: cyanobacteria) | reverse complement strand
AAAAAAATCGTTGGTTCCAATTGAGCCAACAAAGCCTGCTTAGTAAAATAAATCTCATGACTAATTAGATCGATGTTGGCTACACAATAACCACCACTACCTTCAATATAAAATTCTATCTCGTCCCCTTCCAGATAGCGGCGAAACCAAGTTGAATTTTTAACTTCATCGCTATCTTCCAAAAAATCCGCTCTTAAAGCCGACTTCAACAGACTTTTTTTACTGATACGAATGTCTGGCTGACGTTTTTCCAGCTCTGGAATCGGCTCATACTTTTCGATATACCACGCTCTCAGAGCAATAATCGACATAATTAAAAGCTATTTCTTTTCTGATCTCAAATATTTAACTTTGTACAAGTTTACACCGAATTGTATCCCTTCCGACAATATACCTATAGATATCATCCGAATGTAATATAATTAACTATCAAATTTCAGCCCTATCGTAGTTGCTCAAACTTTGATTACGCTACTATATCAATATTGGTGTTTGCATCTTCAAATCTATCTCCTTTCTTTATAGTACTAATATACCATAAAAGTTTTGAAGATGCATTAGTGATTAATTTTCCACTTCTAAAATTTCCTTAGCCTTGAGAATATCTTGTTTATGTTGTTCTGTGGGAGTAGGATAATTTAATTTAAGTTCTTTTAACTTAGAGCAAATAATATCAGCGACTGCGATGCGAGTAAACCACTTATGATCGGCAGGAATGATGTGCCAAGGAGCCCATTCAGTACTAGTGTGACGAAAAGCATCTTCGTAAGCATTCATATAATCGTCCCAAAAAGCACGTTCTTTGACATCACTTGTAGAGAACTTCCAGTTTTTTTCTGGTAATTCGATGCGCTTCATAAAACGTTTTTTCTGTTCTTTTTTCGATACATTGAGAAAAAATTTGAGAACGATTATTCCATTATTACTCAAATATTTTTCAAAATTATTTATTTCTTCAAAACGCTGTTTCCATATATGATTTACCATTACAGATTTGGGTAATTGTTGTTTTTTAAGTAATTCTGGATGCACGCGCAACACCAAAACTTCTTCATAATAAGAACGATTAAAAATACCAATTCTTCCTCTTTCCGGTAAAGCTTTGACACTGCGCCATAAATAATCATGGTCTAATTCTTCGGATGTTGGTTGTTTAAAACTAAATACCTGACAACCTTGGGGATTTACACCAGACATAACGTATTTAATTGTACTATCTTTACCGGCAGCATCCATTGCTTGAAAAATAATTAGCAGCGCATAAGTATTTTGAGCATAAAGAATATTTTGGTATTTCGACAATCGTTCAATATCCTGTTGCAGTTTTATTTTTGCAGCACCTTTATCATAAAAATCACCTGTAAAAGACGTATCGTAATCTTTTCTCAGAGAAATCTTTGAACCAGGTTGAACAATAAAAGGGCTATGATTCATAATTGGTAATTGCTAATTGGTAATAGTTGTATTCTTTTAATTTAATATTTATAACTCCTAACTCATAACTCATAACTCATAACTCCGGTGGTCATAACTCTCTTCACCAATCATCATCTAAGTTTCGCTTATTTATAGGACGCATCGCTTCCCGACCCAAAAGAAACATTCCTGCAACACCTAAACAAACAAACCAAATATACTCGCTCCAATACTTGCCAATTTGTTGAGTTGGACTCATTTCTGGATGTAATGTAGTTAAAAAAAGTGCCAAAACAAATATTGCTAACGAACTGAATCCAACAAAGCTTAAACCAATCCGCATCCGAAAAGGACGTAATTCCCAATCATTAATTTTATTGAAGTCTATTTCTGCTAATTCTTCTAACGAATCTTCTGCAATATCGTTCGCTTCTTGCAAATTTTCACTTAACTTTGGCGGTAGAATTGGTACTAATGCTGCAACAGTTGGACGACGTAACAATGCTTCGGTATTTCGCAATATTTTTAAAGGCTTGCGAGGAGCAGAAGGTTCTGCAAATTCTAATTCTTCGATAGTTTTTTCAACCGGGACTTCGCGCTCAAAATC
>JBHJOU010000717.1:0-2985 GCA_050329355.1 Rivularia sp. (in: cyanobacteria) | reverse complement strand
TATTGTTCCCATCAAGTTAGTTGCATCATCATCACTTCATATAAAAAAACATTAAAATATCTTATTTGTGTAACAAAAATATTTATTAAGTACTATTACTTATTATTTTTTGGCAAAATAAAAAAGCCCGTTTAAGCAGGCTCAGAATTGAACATAGATTTTAGGTTTAAACTTTTGTTACTTGATTTTTTGTTTGATATAAGCGACTACTTGAGTTAATTGTTTTTTCAAACTGTCTATTTCTGCTTGCATTTTTGCCATTTGTTCGTATGTATGTATTTCAGCCTCGGAATTAGGATATTCAGCAGATGTCGTTCCATTAGTTCCATTAGTTCCATTAGTTCCATTCGTATTTGCAGCAGCAGCGACGGGTTGCATTCGAGGTTGCTTAGCTTTGGCCATTGCTGCTTTAATTGAGCTAATTAGCTGTTTTTGGTCAAAAGGCTTGTTGAGAAATTCAAAATGCTCAAACGGTTCAGAAATTTTTTCTGTAACTTCCTCCTTACGTCCTGACATTACAACTAAAGGGGTTTTTCTTAAATCTGGTTGTGACTGAATTTCTTGATAAACTTCCCAGCCACTCATTTTTGGTAATAGGAAATCCAGCATAATCAAACTAAATTTTTCCTTACGGATTAATTTAAGTCCCTCTAAACCGTCTTTTGCTTCTAGTACCTGAAAGTTCCCTGGAGGTAGCATTTCTCGTACTTTTACCCTGACTACTGTAGTGTCATCAATAACTAAAATTTTATTATTTGCCACAATGATTCGCTCTAAAAGATAATTTAGGTTTAAATAGCGTTTTCGCCGAGAACACATACTAGAGTTCTCCCACTATATCCAAAATATATATTGATTGGGGGAGAGTATTTTCCGCGAAAATAGCAATTATATAGGTGTTAGATAAAACATGACAATCTGGTTATTACTGATTTAATTTATCGATTTCTTCAAAGTCTATTTTTGGTTGTTGATCGGGGTTTACAAATCAATGGAGGATATTAATTAATTGGCGTTGCTGAATCCAAGGGCGGAATTTTAAATGTAGAGACGTGATATATCACCTCTCCCAAGGGTTTCAAAATCACGCAAAATCATTTTCATACATTTTTTCAGCAAAGACGGGCAGGGATGCCCATCTTACAAGAGCTTCACAATATAATGCTCTAACTGATAACTGATAACTCCCATTAATTCAAGATGTTGTCTATGACTTCCTCAAAAGCTTCTCTTAGATCGGAAATTACGGCAATGCCAACTTGGTTACGTCGCCCTATTGGTAAAGCTAGCGAAATCTCCACAGTTCAGCAGATTGTTAAACAGCGACAAATTCACACAATTTGTGAAGAAGGGCGTTGCCCAAATCGGGGAGAGTGCTATTCACAAAAAACTGCCAGCTTCCTGTTAATGGGTCCAGTTTGTACCAGGTCATGTGCATTTTGTCAAGTAGATAAAGGTCATGCACCAATGGCTTTAGATCCCGAAGAACCATTAAAAGTCGCGAAAGCAGTACAGCTTTTAGGATTACGCTATGTAGTGTTAACTTCTGTCGCTCGCGATGATTTATCTGACGGAGGTGCCAGTTGGTTTGTCAAAACAATGGAAAATATTCGTCAACTCAATGAGGAAACTCAAATTGAGGTACTCACACCAGATTTTTACGGACAAAGCCAGCCGATTAAAATAATTGTTGATGCAAAACCAGCTTGCTACAACCATAATATCGAGACAGTGCGACGCTTACAAGGTCCCGTGCGCCGAGGAGCAAAGTACGATCGCTCTTTACGAGTATTGCAAATAGTTAAAGAAATTGACTCTACCATCCCGACTAAATCTGGTTTAATGTTGGGACACGGTGAAACAGTCGAAGAAGTCATCGAGACGATCAAAGATTTGCGTAATGTGAAGTGCGATCGCCTGACAATCGGTCAATATATGCGACCATCCTTAGAGCATTTACCCGTGCAAAAATATTGGACACCACAAGAGTTTGAGGAATTGGGTACAATAGCACGTCAGTTAGGATTTTCTCATGTCCGCTCCGGTCCTTTAGTTCGTAGCTCTTACCATGCGGCTGTATAATAGTCAACTATCTATAGTATTTATGTTGACAAAAGATGAGAGTGTTCGGGACTTTTGAGCATTTTATGAAAATCTTTCTAACGAATTTGGCGAAAAACGACATCTTTTTGGTATTTGTTGAGAAGTCCTTAAATTTAGGAGAACGATTATGGCTAAAGTTGGTGTAGATGTTGCTCAAACGAATGCTAAAGCACCTTTCCCTTTCCGCACGTTAGTTAGCGTTATTCTGCTGGCTGGTAACATTTTAGTAGCGGCAATTTACTTTCACGTTATTAATCCGTAATTCACGAAAACTGGAATTGCTTGATATTCAGACTCGATTGGGGATGAAATGGGAGTAGTTGTTTGTAGTAAGGACTTTAGTGCTTAAATCAAGGGCTAGAGCCACTTACTACGAACACCACATTAGTTATGACAGGTTCGTAGTTGCGATTTATCGCTGTAAATTAAGGGCGTGCGTCCCAACTATAAGCCATCATAATTAATCTGCTGGTTAGTAGTCGATTTGATTAATTGTGATCAGTTCGTAGTTGCGATTTATCGCTCAAATTAACGGCGCGCAGCCCACAGGGCAAACCTTTAAATCTAATGAGATGAACAATTAGTAATTCACCACATTAATTATGATGCAATACAGCCAGCCTTCTAACCCATATACAGTAATCGTTTCAGCCGGAAAAAATCACCCTTCAAAAAACACCCATAGGTTCGCACCATTACTCGCTCAAGACTTCAATAAATTACCACCACTTCAACTGTAAATAACCTCGCTCGGATAGTGCCATTTCTTTTTCGCTCAACCATTCTACAGATTTATAAGTACCAAAAACATGGTCCCACCAATCCACAGCTAAACCAAAGTTATGTTCCCACATTCCATATTTATGATGTACGTAATGTACT
>JBHJOU010000329.1:0-2081 GCA_050329355.1 Rivularia sp. (in: cyanobacteria) | reverse complement strand
TACTTTCTGCAAGCATCAATGATTGAGGTTCTAAACGACCTGGTTCTGTACAAATTATGAAGGCTAATGGTGTTGTCATTTGCTGTTAATCCTTGATGGTGTTTTTTAGTGGTTAAAGATTACGGATTAAAAAACCGCAGAGACGCTGAGAGCGCTGAGGAAAGAGGTAAGGAGGTAGAAGTAGTTTTAATAAGGGGATGATTTGATGATTTTGATTGATTATTCTGAGAAATAATTTCTGCAAATAATTGAGAATAACGTTTTGCCTGTAATTCGAGAGTGAATTCTCGTTCGGCTTTTTTTCGTGCGTAGAAAGATAGTTTTTCGTGTCTTTGAGTGTTTTCTAAAACCCAAATAATTCCTTGAGCAAAATCATCAACATCGTAAGGTTTAGCTAAGTAACCACACTGTTGATGGTCGATTATATCTTTTAAACCAGTTGCGTTAAATGCTACTACCGGAGTTCCACAAGCAAGGGATTCGGAAGCAGTTTGTCCGAAAGATTCTTGTAGAGATGGAACGAGCATTACATCCGCAGCGGAATAAACGGCAGCTAAAGATGTGTCGTCATATAAATGTCCTAAATAATGAGTTTTGAATCCTAATTCTGGTGGATTTTCTGGTTGAGAAGCACCAAAAATTACTATCTCGGTGTTGTCTTTACAAGCGGATTGAGTTAGTTTTTGTAATGCTGGTTGTAATAAATGAAATCCTTTATTTTTATCGCTAGTTGCTTCTAATGCTCCGAATAAAATCAGTTTTTTATCTTGAGGTAAATTGAGAATTTCGCGAGCTATATTTTGAGGAATGGGTCGATATTTTTGGGTATTTAATCCATGAGGAATTACTTCGATTCGCGAGTTTTTAAATAATGAACTAGACTTAGCACATTCAGCTATCCAATTACTAGGAGCGATTAAGGTTAGGTTTAGGTTGCTTAAGGCTTTAAGTTTACGATTGTGTACCCAACGAGATAAATCGCGATCGCGATTGCTATTAAGTTGTGGGCAAGCACCACAAGATTGGGTATAGCGTTGACAATCTCTAGCAACGTGACAACCTCCAGTAAATACCCACATATCATGAAGTGTCCATACTAAAGGCTGTTTGAGTTTTGCAATGGATTCTATTTGCATAAAAGCTCCACTAATCCAATGCAAATTAATAATATCTGGGTTAATTTTATTGACTTGGGGGACAACTCTATCTGGTAACCATTGACTAAAAAATGTACTTTTGGTTCTATTTTTATAAAGTTTCAAAGGTAAGGTTTCAAATGTTAATTTGGTTTTAGCTATACCTTGGAATAATCGTATTTTTGGTGCAATTACTGTTTTATCACTACTTGATTTTTCTTGGACTAACATTTGTGAATCTAGTCCGATATGTTGTAATCCTTTATGTAATCTATATGCAGCCCTAGCAGCACCACCGTTAATATCATGAGTACTTAAATGTAAAATTTTCATTGATTATTTCTCTCTTTTAATTTTTTTAATTCTTTTAATTATTTAAATAATTAATTAGTATTAAGCTTGTGCTAAATTGAGTAATGTTTTTCTTCTAACTCTGTGATATTCCATCGTTAAAGTTAGAGAAGTTGTCAAATACATAAACCAATTCCAGCTAGGAGTTAATAATCTAGCTTCAGAAATATTCACGATAATAATGATGACAAGCATTTGCATTGGTAAATAATCTTCAGGTTTTTTCGCAACTAATACAACTCGATAAAGTGCCATGGTAAAGAAGCGAATAAAACCGATAATAAAAATTAAGAATCCACCAATTCCTAAATCTAACATTATCTCTAAAAAGCCATTATGAGAATTACTCGCCCATTCGTAAGTTAATCTGGTATTAGAAGCGAATGGACTAGTCCAAAATCCAGCGTATCCGTAGCCAAATAAAGGTCTTTTGAGAATTTGGTTTAATACAGGTTCCCATAAGTCTGTACGTCCATTTAAAGTTAAATCTTTACCTGATGTACCAACTAGAGTTTCTGCGTTCCCTGCAATTAAGATTAAACCGCTAACTAATAATATTAAAACAAAACTAATGGCAATTATTTGTAATTTATA
>JBHJOU010000575.1:0-2510 GCA_050329355.1 Rivularia sp. (in: cyanobacteria) | reverse complement strand
CGTTTAAGTAAAGTTGTGTTGGCGGTAGTAGTTACTGGAGTAGATAAATCTCCCCCTTTTGCATCTCCAACTGAGCATACCTTAATCTCTAGCCAATAGTCTTGTGATGATGGAATCTGCTCTTTTTGCACGACCTGTAATAAACTAGCTGGTGGTGCAGGAATTGGTATTGGCGCTGGGGAAGCTGTACTCTCCTCGGCAAGAGGTATCTGACTTTTACTCAGATTAATTTCTGTTTTCGTATTGATTAACCAACCTCGATCGATTTTAGCCAGTCTTTGGGAATTATCATCAATTGAAGTTTGTGGACTATTGGGGGTTCTGGTATTTGTTGCTGCTACTGGTGTGGAGTCAACATTTTTGCCTAATAATGATTGCCTCCAAAAGTATCCCAATGCAGTACCCAGTATCGTTAGTAAAGCAATTATTCCCAACATTAGGGGTAATTTAGAAACTTGAGGCGCAACTTTTTTGGTAATTACTTGGGTTTTCTGATTGGGAACATTTTGTGTTGCCCGATCTAAAGGCGAAGAATCAACTGCCGGAATTAACGAAACATCCGCAAGACTTGCTTCTAATGGTGACTTTGGCTCGGAATATTTAGTTTGGCAATGCATTAAGCCAATTGTCACATTGTCATGACCATTTTGATTGTTAGCAATCTCTAACATTTGCTTCGTAACACTAGCTACATCACCATGATTGTTGAGTAATGGCAAAATTTCCGTTTCCCAGTATTGTTCGATACGGTCAAAATCACTTAGCCCGTCAGAACACAGTAAAAACACGCAATCTTCATCGAGGATAAATCGTTGTGCTGTTGGATGTAAAGCACTACTTGCATTCATCCCCAATGCTTGTACTAATGAACCAGAAGCAGCTTGCTGTACAGCATCGCGATAAACCGCGTAGCCCAATCGTACTTCGCGGGAAGCTACATCATCGTCAAGAGTTATTTGATGGCAGTTATTGCGGGTAATTAAGTAAGCACGACTGTCCCCAACGTGGGTAATATACATGGAATAGGCAACTGGTAATGCTATGACTACAGTGGTTCCCATACGTTGTCGTCCTTGACGATTTTCTCTGTCGTTACGCTGGCTAATTTTATCGTTAGCAGCAGCCGCAGCCCGTTCTAAGTCCGTAAGTAGTGCAGCCGAATTAACGTGATCTCCTGGTAAATTTGCTAGTTCCCCTACCTGCTGTTGAATCGTCTCAATCGCTAAATTAGAAGCTACATTGCCTCCTTCATGTCCGCCGATACCATCACAAACAATAGTTAAAGCCGACTTTGATGGTGGTTTGGAGATAGTAGTACCACTTTGGGGGTAACAAGCATCTTCATTACGTTGGCGGCTAGATCCTTTATCAGTCACCGTAAACACTTTGATGGTAGAATCATGGGATTGGCTTAATGATGTTAATCCCCGATCTAAAACACCAATTAACTGTTCGCTCGAATGTATTTTCCCTTCAATCAACAAACCACAAACTTCGCCCAGAAAATTGCCAATCGCAGGTTGTGCTTGTGCAAGTAACTGTTGTTGCCAAAACTCTCCTAAAGCTGACAAGGTTGGTGTTGTTTCCCCATCAGAACTTAATTCTAATAACCGGACTATCGAACCTTCTACCCGAATCAAATTTTTTGCTAACAAGCTAGAACCAACACCAAAACTTACCAAAGGTTGCCATAATTGGGCTATTTGCCACAGCCAATTAAGTTGTCGTAGGGACGTTGCATTCTTCCAAGCATCTGTGAATTTGCTACACAATTTTACTTTGATCGGCGATTCACTTAGAATAACCGGGGGTTTCTCTAAAAGTAATATTTCTGTAGAGGTGTTACTGATATTTAAAGTCAACAGTCCGTAAACTTGAGGAACGTGTAAGCGATAGGGAATTAATCTCAGATAAGATTTAATTTCATCTAACTTTTGTTGATCGGGTATTTCTGGCAGAATACCTGGTTTGGTATCTAATAAAACATTATCTTCAATAATTAAATAACGCTCTTGTAACAATTCCCCAGAATTACCCAAAATCGAATTATCCGCCACAGCCCACAGATAACGTTTGGGCAGAGGTGTGGAGCATCGCTGGCAAAACTTGTGGGTAAGGGGGTTAGCAGCTTGACAAAGTTCATTTGGACAGTAGAGCGTTGCCGCGTCATTTTCCATAGTTTCCCACCGAGAAGGCGATTGGCAAGTTATTGTTTATTCATAGAGAATGGCTATGTGACCATTCGCGTTTACATAAAACGATATATTACATTTTGACTGGAGAATGCCGTTCAGCTTACTGTCTGCCGTTGTACGGCGGTGTACCGCTGATTTGCAACTTAGAGCAAACACGAGAGTAAGTCCTACAGCAATTTATCAATTTATCAATTTCGCCTTTGTAATTAGCCATGATAAGCCTTTTAAAGAAAGTATATAAAAAATTACCAACTCTCGCATGATGTTCATACCATTTTGTAGGCAAACATTCTCTGAGAAAGAATCTTGCCATAC
>JBHJOU010000751.1:0-7380 GCA_050329355.1 Rivularia sp. (in: cyanobacteria) | reverse complement strand
TAGGAGTTAGGAGTTGGGAGGTAGGAGTTAGGAGTTAGGAGTTGGGAGTTGGGAGTTGGGAGTTAGGAGTTAGGAGTTAGGAGTTAGGAGTTAGGAATTGGGAGTTGGGAGTTGGGAGTTAGGAATTGGGAGTTATGGACGGATTAAGTTTTTTCTAATTGCTACCTATAAAATAAGACTACACTTGTATTAGCACAGCTTAGATATTTAGTAAATTACACTTGATTATTATTGATTAATTATTGAATATTAACTCCCTCGCTTGCTAACTTCTTCATTAGCCAACGCATACCAAATTTGACCAAAGGTTTGTTGTGTTAAGTTCCCCTGTCTTTCTCCAGGAAATAATTTATCGAATTTACGGTTGGTATCTCTATTTAAATCTTCAACAGTATAATTACCGAATTCCCCCGATTGCGATCGCCGTTCCCAAGTTTGATAATCTTGTCCAGTATAACTCCCTAATTTTTGGCGAGTTTCTGTACTCAGGTTAGCTTTTTCTAGCTTATCGAGCAAGTCTTGGGAAATACTGTACCACTTCTTCCGTAAAGCTTCATCTTCTGAACTACCAGTTAAAGTACGTCCGCGAGCTTGGGGATTTTGGGTATAAAAAATTTGATTTACCGTATTATTAAAAAATAATTCCGGAATTTCTAACCGCTGACGACGCTGGATAATTTTTTGAATATTGTTTGTTTCGTCGCGGCTTAATCCCGTATTGGTATTATTATCATTACCTGGTAAGCTAGGTAATTCAACTGATGGTAATTGTGGTAAAGAAACTGCGGGAAGAGAAAACGAAGTGACAGCATTAATAACTCCATTAATTACAGCCCAAGTACCCGCAAAAACTAAAACCACAACACTTGTACTTACCAAACTGACGAAAAAAGGACGCAACCAAATCGGTAAATTGATTGCAGTTGCCAGAGCGTTAGTTTTGTTGTGAAACTTAGTTGCGATCGCACCGGCATTTTTGCGTCCGGGAGCGACTACCATTGTATTAATCTTGGTGATATAAGGATTTACACTTTTAGGTGAACCAGAAGCCGCATAAGTGCGAGCAGAAGTCGGAAGATTAGAAACGGGAGTCGAAGACTGTAAATCTTTTAAAACTTGTTCAGCATTTTGGTATCTGTCGCTGGGTTTATAAGCAACCATCCTTTTCAAAACTGCTTCAAAATTAGGGCTAACTTTAATTTTTTCTCCCCAACGCCAATTACCTTGATAGCTATCGTATAATTTTTGTGGTTCTTCTCCGGCAAGTAATACTAAAGCAGTCACCGCTAAGGAATACAAATCGCTACTGTGAAACGCTTTACCCTGACGTAATTGCTCTTCGGGAGCATAACCTTTTTTACCCAATAATGTACGATTTACGGGTAATTGCGTAAACCATAATCCTTGAGAAGCCGGTAATTGCTTTACACCACCAAAATCGATTAAAACTGGTATATTATCAGCCCTGCGTAAAATTAAATTGTCTGGTGAAATGTCGCGGTGAACTACATCTTTGGAATGGATGTAATTTAATACTGGTAAAATTTGTGTTAACAAGTGAAATACTTCTTGCTCGTTAAAACATTGTCCTTTATTAAGACGTTGTTCTAATAAATCCTGATAATTTTCACCTTCAACATAATCTTGCACTAAAAAGAAAAAATCTTTATTGGCTAACTTTACTTGTAACGAACAGTGTAAACGGGGAATTTGCGGATGTTGCAACTGTTTGAGGACATTTGCTTCTCTTTCAAACAACTCCTTGGCTTTTTGTAAATCTTTATCTTCTTCTACTTGTGGAGCAAACTCCTTGAGAACACATATTTTATCTGACTGCTGCATATCCTCAGCCAAATAAGTACGTCCAAAACCTCCTTGTCCAAGTTGTCGTACAATTTTATAACGGTCAATAATAATCGACGCAGAAAGAAGAGGTAAAGGTTCACCGCATATAGTACAAAAGCGGTTATGTGAAGAGTTTCTGTGGTTTTTAGTGCAATAAACCTGCATGATGCCCAAAATTTAAAGGGGTTTTTGTTAATAACTACAATGCATTCAGAGCAATTTACGTATAATTTATAATTTCCATATTCGACGTTATAATAATTCGTTTTTTTTACGACAACAAGCGCTATGAACTACGAAAATCAAAGTCAACGTGCAATTCAAGGATTTAACGAATTTTTAAATACTCCTTTGGAAACTGTGTTACAACAGCATCTTGACAAGAATCCCGCTGCGGAAATAATCAAGTTATTTCAAGATGTCGCGGCAAATGTACCGGCTTATCAAGCTTTTTTGAGAGAACAGCAAATTAATCCCGATACTATTCAAAGTTTTGCAGATTTTCAAAAATTACCACCACTTACTAAAGATAATTACCTCAAATGCTATCCCTTAGCTGATTTTTGCCGTGACGGGAAAATAGCAAGTTGTGATACAATTGCTGCTTCATCAGGTTCAACAGGTAAACCTACCTTTTGGCTACGTTTCTTTACGGATGAGTTACAAATTGCTACTCGGTTTGAACAGATATTTTACGATAGTTTTTTTGCGGATACCAAGTCTACTTTAGCTGTCGTTTGTTTTGCTTTGGGTACCTGGGTGGGAGGAATGTTCACGACTAATTGCTGTCGCTATCTTGCTAGTAAAGGTTATCCCGTTACCGTAATTTCACCTGGTACAAATAAGGCGGAAATTTTAAGAGTAGTATCGGAATTAAGTCCCAATTTTGAACAAACTGTTTTATTAGGATATCCACCTTTTCTCAAAGATGTTATTGATACGGGTATTGCTAATAGTATTGAATGGCAGCAATATAATATCAAATTCGTGATGGCGGGTGAAGTATTTAGCGAAGAATGGCGAAATTTAGTCGGGGAAAGAGTAGGTTATATAAACCCCTGTGATGATTTTGCATCGCTTTACGGTACGGCTGATGCGGGTGTTTTGGGTAATGAAACGCCGTTAAGTATCTGTATACGGCAATTTTTAGCAAAAAATCCGGAAACTGCACGTACTTTATTTGGAGAATCCCGTTTACCTACTTTAGTTCAGTATGACCCCATGAATCGCTTTTTTGAAGTCATACCAAATTCTATCGATTCTAATTCTGTTAATCTCAACAAAGGAATTTCTAGAGGTACGTTATTATTTTCTGGAGATAATGGAATTCCCTTGGTGCGTTATAATATTTTAGATAATGGGGGAATTATTACTTATAATGCAATGCTGGAATTTTTATCCGAGCATGGATTTAACCCAATAGAAGCATTATCAAATAGAAGAGGAGTTCGTAATTTACCTTTCGTTTTTGTTTTTGGACGTTCCAACTTTACAATTTCCTACTTTGGTGCTAATATCTACCCGGAAAATATCAAAGTCGGTTTAGAACAACCTTTAATCCGAGATTGGGTAACTGGTAAATTTGTCATGCAAATACAAGAAGATGCCGATAAAAATAGTTTTTTATCTGTAGTTGTAGAATTAGCACCTCAAGTTGAAGCTAGTGAAGATAAAAAACAAACTCTAGCAGATTCTATTCTCACTCAACTTAAAAGACTTAACAGCGAATTTGCTAATTACGTTCCCTCAGAATATCAAACACCACGAATAGAATTATTACCAATGGGAGAATCGGAATACTTTCCTCAAGGTGTTAAACATCGTTATACACGAAAATAGGTTAGTTGCACAGAAGTCGGGTTTGTTTTAGAAACCCGACTTCTAGGGTTACATAGCAAACAAATTACCAACCAGCGTCAGCTTTTGATAAAACGTAAGCAGCTACATCTTGAATTTGTGTATCTTTCAAACGTCCTTTAAAAGCAGGCATAGCATTTTTACCCTTAGCAACTTGGTTAGTAATGGCTTCTATGGAATGCATATCATACTTTTCCAAATCGGCTTTGCTCAGGCTTTTATTAGCTTGAACCAAATTTCTACCACCTGCATGACAAGAAGCGCAATTAGCATTAAATATAGCACCACCAGCGGCTGCATCTGCTAAAGCAGGACGACTAAAAGCAAAACTGAAAATTGCTACACTGAGTAACAATATTGAAACAATCTTTTTCATTACGTGTTCTCTCTACAAGTCAAGGGCGATCGCATAAAATATCCCTATGATTTATTCTCCGACTCACACGTTATATCGTCAAATGACAGGCTGTCATAGTTGAGAGGGAGATGGGGAGATGGGGGGACTTTCGGGATGGGCAGATGCTAAGTAATAAGTCATAAATTCTTACTCCTTACTCCGGTGGTACTAATTCCTAACTCTTTTAATCCAAAATCTAAAATCTAAAATCTAAAATTCTTTAGTGACTCGACAAATTCGCCAATCTTCTAAAATATCTGCTCCCATATGGCGATAAAATGCTTTTGCTGGTTCGTTCCAATTCAAAACGCTCCATTCTAATCTTCCACAATTTCTTTCCACTGCAATGCTGATTACTTTAGTTAAAAGAGCTTTCCCAATTCCTTGTTGCCGATATTCTTCTAACACAAATAAATCTTCTAAATAGATACCCGGTTGTGTAAGAAAGGTTGAATAATTAGGAAAAAATAAAGCAAATCCTACGGCTTTACCCATATATTCTGCTAATATCACTTCCGCGTACTTTTTGGAACCAAATAAATGCTCTTGAAGTTGTAAAGCGCTACCAGTCACAGCATCGGTAAGTTTTTCGTATTCTGCTAATCCTTTGATTAATTCAAATAATACGCCGCAATCTTCTGGTTGAGCTAAACGTAAATTTAAGTCGCTATCTGGAGTCATTCGTTATTCAAAATATCTACGTACATCAAGATATCTTAAATTATGAGATATTTTTACAAAAGTTTTTTTTAGCATTGCCCCTTCATAAGTATGAATCAAATTTTATGGATAACCGAAACCTCTGTAGAGACGTTACACTGTAACGTCTCAAAATCTCAAAATCTAAATTCATACCCGGAGGGAGCAACGTGATCACTCAGATTAAATTGGCTATATCAATTATTGAACAGCAATTCCTCAATAACTGTTAACTGATAACTGATAACTGTTAACTTAATTACACCAGCCAACCTTTCAAACGCTTGGCTATATGGGGACGACGTAATTTTCGCATGGCTTTACTTTGAATTTGTCGTACTCTTTCGCGAGAAAGATTGAACATATTGCCAACTTCCTCCAAGGTACAGGGTTCGCTGCTAGTCAAACCATAACGTAAAGAAATTACATCTTTCTCCCGTGGAGTTAGTACGTCTCCTAATACTTCCCAAATCTCCTGACGCATCATGCTTTCGTTCATTTTTGCTTCCGGAGATTGGTTGTCTTCGTCTTCCAATAAATCCATCAATTCCGTATCTTCTTCTTTACCGACACGGTGGTTTAATGAAAGCGCTTGACGACGCAGTTGCTGTAATTGACGTAGCTGAGTAGCTGGAATTTCCAGCACTTTCGCTAACTCTTCTTCTGTGGGATTTCTTGCTAATTTTTGTTTTAATTCTCTTTGGGCTTTCTTGAGTTTATTAAGCTTTTCTACTATATGTATGGGTAAACGAATTGTCCGCGCATCGTTGGCGATCGCCCTAGTAATTGCTTGACGAATCCACCAATAAGCGTAGGTTGAAAATTTATATCCTTTATCTGGATCGAATTTTTCTGTAGCACGATTTAAACCCATGGCTCCTTCTTGAATCAAATCCAGGAAAGGAACACCGCGATTCAGATATCTTTTGGCGATGGAAACTACCAAACGTAAGTTAGAACGAATCATTTTTCGCTTCGCGACTTTACCTTGGTATAAACGATGCTCTAACTGCTTTTGATTAATCCCCATTTGGGCGGCTATGGCTGCTTTATCGGGAGAATTCCCCAATTGTTCCTGTGCCGCAGCTTGTGCTTGTCTGACTTCTTCAAGGATGCGTACTCTTTTGGCTAACTCCACTTCTTCTTCGGGTTTAAGCAATGGATAACGCGCCATTTCTTTGAAAAATGCTCCTACAGCATCATCATATTCGGTTTTGTTATATCCCGAAGGGCGCGCTGCCGCCATATCATCCCCATTGCTTGCTTCCACATTACTTGCTTGAGCATCAATGTTTTGAGCGATTAAAGCTTCTTCGTCTGTCACTACTTCTAAAACATTAATTGCTTCTAATTCATCCTTATCAGCAACTTTCTGCATATTTTCCATTGTTCCCAATTGTGCAATATTCATAAGTCTTTTAATGGGGGATTGTTGCTTAATACCGTAAATAATCAAAGTGACAGCTGTTGGGCATTCTAGATTGTCAGATTGGACATACATCTATTTGCCTGTTACTTTAGTCGCTCTGTCTTCAAAGTGGTTTTATAGCTTGTTTACTTGAGTTTGTGAGCTTGTTTTATATCTACGCTCTGCTATATTCCACTCATACAACCGTCGTTATAGAAATCATTGATAAATATAAACTAGATTATCCTAATACATATATTCTTCACTTTTTTTCTCTAACAGAATATTCATCTGTTTTATCACCTCCTAATTTTTCTTTGATCAATAGATATAAAAAATACTCTTTTACCGCCAAATCCTTAAATTTTCCTGTTTTTATTTCGGGACTGTTACACTTTTATGTTTAATAACTGTTTACCGATAATAATATCTTGTGATTTACTAATATATGTCTTTTGGCGGAGTGCAGTTTAATTCCTATCAAAATATTGCAGATCAAACTTTGGGAAATTTTTCCCTATATAAAAGCATCTCACATACCACCAAAGCTGAATATCTATCAATGGAGAGATAAGCCGTCTTCCATGGTTGGTAAACTAGCAGAAAAAATGGCGCAAATAGGTGAGATTATTGGGGATTATAAATCAGGTATCAAAAAATCATTACCGAGTCATGTTTGTGTAAGGTTTGTTTATGAGATTACATATCTACGAAACTTATCAAGTATTATGTCAAATGAAAGTATTGCGAAATACATTTTATCTGAACTATATAGGACTCAATATTGAAAATTCAAAAAAATCATTACACTTAACTATTCCCTATTCCCTACTTAACAACGGTAATTATTCATCGGTAAAATAAAAAAATGTATACAAATAATCCAACTTTGCCCACTGCGATCGCGGCTTCAAATCAAGGACAATATCAACTGAGAATCACCCCGCAACAATGGGTTGAGGTGTTAGTAGACTGTCCAGGAATGACGGGATTATTAACTTATGGATTACCCCAAGAGTTAGAAGTCAAACCGGGAGATATTCTCAGCGTACCATTGAATACACAAACTATTGGGGGAATCGCGATTCGGATATTAACAATACCTCCCCAAGATGTACCGATAGCAAAAATTCGCAATATAGAAGATGTAGTCAGTTCTGGTTTTTTCCCAGGT
>JBHJOU010000730.1:0-2156 GCA_050329355.1 Rivularia sp. (in: cyanobacteria) | reverse complement strand
ATTGCTCTGACCACATTTTTGGTAGCGCTGCAAGATTTCTGGATTGGGATGAGGGCATTATTGGCTGCTGTAATTGTGCAACAAATATTGGAAAATATCATTGCTCCCAGAATTTTAGGTAGCTTTACGGGTTTAAATCCAGCTTGGGTGCTGATTTCTGTGTTAACGGGAGCTAGAATTGGTGGGCTTTTGGGTGTAATTGTAGCGGTTCCCAGTGCTGTTGTAATTAAAACGGCTTTAAACGCTGTACGCCCTTCTATTGCTAAGAGCGATCGCGATGATTTTACTGTGGAAAAAAATGAAGATTGTCACCACAACAAAATAGAGCAAACAGAGGACACTAATTCGGAAATTAGCGTCCCTTCCATTGATGTAGCTGCACCAAAAACATCTCCTCCCACTGCTTAATTAAAGTATGAATTGTTGATTTTTTAACTTTTTAACTGATTAAGTAAGTGGTTCTACAATTGAACCCATAAATAAGACGCTTTGGGTTTGATTATCTCGAATAGCACAGAAAAAGGGACGGTTAACAATCATCTGAAATGGTTGTTCGGTAGGTAGTTGCGCTGACAACAATGCAATTCCCACTGAGGTTGTTGCAGCCGCAACGGTTCCTTCTTCATTGACTTCTAAAAAAGTTTTATGTTTAACTTCGCTAATTTTAAGGTTATTTCCCATGGAAGAAAAATTAGCGCCATCGCTAAATGCTTCTGCCATCCCTAAAGCCGAAAGTGCATCATTTAATGTCGCTTCATAATCCATTTTGAAGCGCGGTAAACGCACAAAACCTTCTCGCTTACCAAACTGAGATATCCATTTTTCCCAATTTTCTGCATTCAAGTTTTGGTAAAAAGAATTCAAACTAGAATTTTCTTTGGGTAAAAATATGTAAAAGCTGATTCTACCATTTTCACCGTAAGGTAAACTCACAGCTTGAAATTGTTCGTTTTCGTAATATTTATAATCACCCGATTGCGACATCATCGGATGTTTTTTTTCCTCTCCTGACAAAAGATAAAAAGGAAATTCGGCTGTTTTTTCTGATTTAAATTCGTTTGTCCAACTACCTTTAAAGTAAATTGCATTCAGTAAAAATAGGACTTGATCTAGGTCTATTTTATCGACAATTTTGTCAATTTTACCTTGAGTATTTTCTTGAACCCAATTATTAATTGTATTCGGTGCTTGTGCATCCGCAAAATCTAAATTTGTCACCTGAGCTTGATAAAAATCAAGATTTTTCTGAATAAAATCTCGTTTTAAACTAGCATTTTTATCCACCCATAATGAATTAGCTATATTTAATGTTACTTGGGGGTCTGGGTTTTCTAAACTAGCTTTTAATTGTACATAATCGGAATTTATCTGTTGAAGATTCATTCCTTGCAATTCCAGCGCTTTAGCCATTGCTTGTTGAGTACTACCATTAGCCCCATTGTAAGTCATCGCTAGAGCAAGAGCTATACTTGAAGGTGAAACAAATATATTTTTGTTATTATCTTTAACTAACAGTTGAGAAAATAAATTGAACCCAAATTTAGTGTTCGCGGATACTAATTTCGTCTCAAGCGATGCAGCTTTCTCTGACACAGGTAATTCCGATTGCGGTAAAGGTGATTCCGCAAGAGCGCTATTACTACTATTATTTAATTGAGAGCATCCAATGACACCCATAAGCATTACGCCGGCAGCAGCTAGAACATAACGTCTTCCTAAACTCACCGCGTAACGTCTTTGTAAAAAGTTTTGCTGAGCGTTGCTTAATTTTCGCTTCATATGATTACAATTCTCACCATCCCAATTTACTCTGACTATGACATCCAAAACTGGAGAATACTTGGGTGGTTACAGTTTTCGCAACAGAATATTCTTCTCAATTATTTATTCAATTTTTCAAACCTAAATCTATTAAGATAAAAGTTATCTAGATTACAGACTTAACAATAATATCATATAATATCCTAAGATACAGGCAATTAATAGTAAACAAATATTATGTAAACTATTTTATTAAACCTACTCCTGTAATTTTGTGGTGCAATGAGCGATAAAAATCATAGCTCTCCAAGTAACAATATTTCCTTTCAAGAAGTTTTAATGCTTGTGTCCAGCCTATTTATGGCTAAAACAGGCAAGCATCTTTCTAATATAGA
>JBHJOU010000073.1:0-3071 GCA_050329355.1 Rivularia sp. (in: cyanobacteria) | reverse complement strand
CTCCTCTAACGACACTACCAAAAATTCGCAGGTTATAAGCTCCATGTCTCGCTGCGATATTTAAAATTTCTTCTCGCTTTTCTTGCAGTAATTGTTTTAATTTCATTTTTATATTTTTTATCTCATGAATTCGCATCACTAACCGAAACGTTTTTCTCCCGGTATTCTACCACTGTGGCTAAAATTTCATACCCTTTTTTTCTCAATTCTACTGGTGTCATCATTTATTTTTCCTCATAATTAAGATTGCAAAATATTGAGACAACAAACATCAAGATAAATTTTATATTTTATTTCCTCTTTCTCCATCACCACGCCAACCCCATCCGCTGCAAAGCATATATAAAATCTCCTACAGGTGAAGTAAGCTTCACCCATAGGAGAAATTGTACAACTTTATTGTCTTTCGACAAATTTATCTAATTCAGTAATTACACTTACTCTACAGTCACAGATTTAGCCAAGTTTCGAGGTTGATCGACATCTAAACCGCGACGGGCTGCGATGTGATAAGCCAATAACTGTAAAGGAATCACTGTCAAAATAGGTGAAAGTAATTCATCTACATTGGAAACGGGAATTAAATCGTTGAATATTTCCGCTACTTCTTCATCGTCAGCAGGTGCAATTCCAATCAACCGGGAATCGCGGGCTTTGGCTTCCTGAGCGTTGGAAATCACTTTTTCGTGTACGCTACCGGGCATTGCGATCGCAACTACTGGAACTTTTTCATCTAACAGTGCAATGGGACCATGTTTCATCTCTCCTGCGGGATATCCTTCGGCGTGAATGTAGCTGATTTCTTTTAATTTTAAAGCGCCTTCTAAAGCGATAGGAAAGTTAATTCCCCTTCCTAAAAAGATAAAATCTCTAGTTTCGGTGAATTCATGAGCTAGCTGTTCGGTTAATTCTTCTTGTTTTTGGAGATTTTCTTCAATTTCATGGGGAATCATCCGCAATGCGGCTATTGTCTCGTTGATTCTTTCAATTGAAACAGTTTTACAGCGATAAGCTAAATCTAATGTTAAAGCATAAAATGCCATCAATTGAGCAACAAAAGTTTTCGTTGCCGCTACCCCAATTTCAATTCCGGCAAAGGTATTAATAATATGCGGTACCATCAATCCCAAACTACTTTCTGGACGATTGGTTATACCTAATAATCTGGGTTGATACTTAGATTCTTTCCCTTCGCGACGTTGTTTTTCCATTGATAGAGCTGCCAAAGTATCAGCAGTTTCACCGGATTGAGTTACACCAATTATCAATGTATTAGGAGTTAAAGGTGTTGGGGAATAGCGAAACTCGGAAGCGTAATGTACCTGAGTGGGAATTCCGGCAAATTGTTCTAATAAGTATTTTCCGACTAATGCCGCGTGCCAACTCGTACCGCAAGCAACTATTTGTATTTGTTCTAAATCAGTATAAAGTTCATTTGGTAAACCGAGATTTACCGGGGAATTCGTATAATCAAGGGTATCCTGATGGCTGAAATAAGCATCTAAACAAGCTCTGACTACACCAGGTTGCTCGTAGATTTCCTTGAGCATAAAATGCTTGAATCCCTGTTTCTCTACCATTACGGGATTCATGTTGAGCAATCTGGGTTGTTTCTTTAATCTTTCACCGGCAAAGTTATAAACCTCTACACCCAAAGGTGTTAAACGAGCCATTTCCCCATTATCTAAATTCAGTACCGCACGGGTATGAGAAACAATCGCTGGAGTATCAGAAGCACAGAAAAACTCACCTTGTCCAAAACCAATTACCAAAGGAGCTTGCTGACGTATCAAAATAATTTCATCGGGGAAATCAGCACAAATAACCGCAACAGCAAAGGCACCACTCAGTTGATTTACTGCTTTACGTACTGCTTCCAAAAACATTAAATCTGGATAAGTTTCTTGTAGAGCAATTTCTTCCTTGAGAAACTGAGCAATTAAATGAGGAATAACCTCAGTATCCGTATCCGAACGAAATTCATGACCTTGAGTCTTTAAATCTTCACGCAACTCACGGTAATTTTCCACAATACCATTTTGCACCACTGCCACCCGCATAGCAGTATCCATATGGGGATGAGCGTTGTATTCTTCCGGCTTACCATGAGTTGCCCATCTAGTATGTCCGATACCGACACGAGCCGGATTTTCTAAGTGTTCTAACTTAGAGCGCAAATTATGTAACTTACCCTTAGCCCTAACGCAACTAATTTCACCTTCCGATATCGTAGCGATTCCAGAGGAATCGTAACCCCGATACTCCAACTTTTCCAATCCTGCGAGTAAAACTTCCGTCGCTGTTTGCGTGCCGATATAGCCAACGATTCCGCACATAATTCACACCACTCCGTTTTCCGTTTGGACTTAACTGGTTATAGTAGTTAACACATCCTTCAGGGTTTAGCCAAGGATAAAAGGAGTAAATTATGATTTATTTGATGCAGTGGACTTTCGGGACAAGGAGACAAGGAGATGGGGGGACAAGGGGACAAGGGGAGATGGGAGCAGATAACTCCTAACTCCTAACTCCTCACTCCTAACTCCACTCCCCATTCCCCATCATATTTAGTAGGCTAAACCCATACTGCGAGTTGTTTCAGCAGCACCCAGATAAACTCGGATGCTTAAAAAATCAGTAGGACAAGCTGTTTCACAGCGTTTGCAACCGACACAATCTTCGGTACGGGGAGAAGAGGCTACTTGCTGAGCCTTACAGCCATCCCAGGGAACCATTTCTAGTACGTCAGTAGGACAAGCCCGAACGCACTGAGTGCAGCCAATACAGGTATCGTAAATTTTAACGGTATGAGACATTTAAAAAAGCTCCTTTCCGAGTGTTCAGCTCTATCGAAAGAATAATAATCAAAGCTTAGTTTACCTCAGTGTCTGAGCCATTGTATTCAAAAAGCTATATAACTTTAAAGAATGTAATAACTCAACTGGGAAGTTAGGAGTGAGGAGTTAGGAGTTAGGAGTGAGGAGTTAGGAGTGAGGAGTTAGGAATTAGGAGTTAGGAGTTAGGAGTTAGGAGTGAGGAGTTATCTTCCCCCCCGAACCCCCGAACCCCCG
>JBHJOU010000549.1:0-7144 GCA_050329355.1 Rivularia sp. (in: cyanobacteria) | reverse complement strand
TCTAATTCATCTTCTACTAATAGCAATCTCATAGCAAACTGATTCGTTGATGATAATAGGTTTTTTCTCAAAATATAGGATTACTTGCAGAATATTAAGCAGAACTCAGTATACTTTTTACTCGCTATTCCTTAACCTCATATGGTTGATCAATATAATTATTCAAATAAATCTTTGAGTTCGTTCCATATCGTCGCAGAAAAGCAAAAGCTTGTCGTTGTAGCAGTAATACTCTCTCTTGACAAATACCCGTTAGCTGACTAACTTGAATTAATGTAAGTTCTTTTCCACCTGTTAAACCGTAGCGCAAGGTTAATATTTCTTGCTGTTGAGGAGACAGTTTAGATAATAAATCTTTAACAGTTTGCTTGAGATATTCTTTTACAACATAGTCGAATGGAGAGGAACTTTCATCTTCTAACAAATCTTGCAATTGTGTATTTTGTTCTGCTCCCACTCGTACATCTAAAGACATCGGTTGACGAGCTAAATGCAAGTATTCTCGGATTTGACTTGGCTTCAAACCCAGTATCTCAGAAATTTCAGTAACGGTTGGATTGCGACCAAGTTTTTGAGATAATTCTCGTTGAACTCGTTTAATTTTATTCAGCTTCTCCGTGACATGAATGGGTAAGCGAATCGTGCGAGATTGTTGAGATATGGCTCGCGTAATTCCTTGACGAATCCACCAGTAAGCGTAGGTTGAGAACTTGTATCCTAATGCTGGTTTGAATTTATCAACTGCTCGCTCTAATCCTAAAGTTCCTTCTTGAATTAAGTCGAGAAAATCCAGATTGCGCTTTTGGTATTTTTTAGCAATTGTCACTACCCAACGTAGATTAGCCGCAATCATTTTTTGTTTAGCAAGTTGTCCTTGTTTTAGATGTTCGAGTAGCTTTGAATCACTTAATTGAGCTTGAACAGACCACTCTTGAATAGTTGGTTGACGCTGTAATTTTTCTGATAATTCTTCTTTCAAAGTTAACAAATAAATTCTTTGCTGAACTTGTTTAGCTAAAGAAATTTCTTCCTCAGCAGTTAATAGCGGTATGCGGATAATATCTTGAAAATAACTACCGACAATATCTTTTGAAGATTTGCGGTTTTTGTTACTATCATGATTTGGTTGGGAGTCAAAATTAGACATGGTTACGGTTGATTTTAGTTGAATGCATACTGGTTAATGTTGAGAAAAATGGTTTAAATATCAAGCATGAAAATACTAAATATTTTTGTGATCAACTTATTACTTATTTATGATTTTTGACCATAATCAAAGAAAAAAGGTTGTACTCTTAACGTAAAGTCACGCCAAGTACAACCGAGTGGTGTATGTGTGGAAGTTTTAATGAATATACTTACTTAAATTAGTGTGACAGCTACAAATGAAATTAGGGTGAAATTTATTACCTTTGCCAGAATTATCTTCAGATATTTAATCAAGAAGCAACTTTTAAAGGTAGACGAACGCTAAAAGTACTACCTTTATCAACTTGACTTTTTACCCGTATTTTACCTCCATGTGCTTGAGCGATTACTTGGGCAATTGCTAATCCTAAACCTGAACCACCACTACGACGAGAGCGAGATTCATTTACGCGATAGAAGCGGTCAAAAATGACTTCTTGTTCTTGAGGTGCAATGCCAATACCTGTATCAATTACTTCTATGACTGCATCGCCGTTGTTTTTTTTCAAGATTATATTTATATTGCCACCAGCAGGAGTATATTGAATCGCATTAGCAATTAAATTAGAAAGTAAGCGTAGCAATTGGTCTTCATCTCCGATTACATATAAAGGTTGGTGTGATAAAATTGAGGACTGTAGTTGCAAAGAAGATGCATTTGCTAAGGCTGAAAATTCTTCTATTAAATCCTCAATTAAGATATTAAGACAGCAAGGTTGCTTTTGGGGCATTAAAGTTTGTTGTTCGAGTCGCGAAAGTAACAGCAAATCTTGCACTAATTGAGCTAATCGAAGATTTTGATGCTTTACCGATGTTAGAACATCCCGTGCTTGTTGTTCAGATAAATGGGAACTATCGAGTACAGTTTCCACTTTGGCATTAACTGCTGCTAAGGGAGTCCGTAATTCATGAGAAACATCGGAGGTAAACTGCTGCATTTGCTTGTAAGAGCGGTTAATCGGGCGCATAGCCAAACCTGCCAACCACCAACTCGAACTACCAACTAACAATATTGTAGTTGGCAATCCAAATGCCAAAATCAATTTAAAAGCCGCCAAACGATTATCTAATTCTTTGAGACTGCGCCCTACTTGTATGTAACCCCAAAGTTGATCATTTTGGGTATGCAACTGCAAAGACTTTTGACTATAACGAATGCCTCGCTTATTTTTAAGTGTTTGCCATCCTAGTGTTTGTAAGCTCTGAGGTAATTCATCTGGGCTAACACCAGCTACAGCAATCAATTCTCCCGAAGCATCAATAAAACGAACGTAATATATTTTATCTTGATAAAA
The DNA here is from genome assembly GCA_050329355.1 of Rivularia sp. (in: cyanobacteria). Taxonomy (GTDB): domain Bacteria; phylum Cyanobacteriota; class Cyanobacteriia; order Cyanobacteriales; family Nostocaceae; genus Rivularia. Next base: position 4,661 of record JBHJOU010000549.1, on the reverse strand, counting down.
GGTATTAAAAATGCCATGTTGAGAATGAAGACGTTGAATGTGGCTGGGGATTTTAGTAGTCGAACAATTGGAGTCAGTCACGCACAGATTGGGTAAAACCACCTGAAAAATTGGCTTTAAACGTTTGGGTTGTTCTAAAGTCGGTTCGATAACGCTATGTAAAGTACCTGTGACAGCTTCTAATTCCTTATCAATGGAAAGCAAGTAAAAACGAATCATTACTTGATAGATAGCAACACCGCACAAGCTCAAAAATAAACCCATAGCTGCCCCATACCAAGCCGCTAATCGCCACCGAGTTTTATTAAATACTCTAATCTGCATTGGCGGGATTAAAGCGATAACCCATGCAGGGAATAGTTTCGATCAAACTATCCCAACCATACTTCGACAATTTGCGTCGCAAAAGTCGCATTTGAGCGGCTACTACATTACTCACTCGTTCCGTATCAAATGTATACAAATGATTCAAAATTTGGTCACGAGTAACAATTACGCCAGGATGTTTCATCAAGTATTCTAATAAGTTAAACTCCTTTTTTGTTAAAGTAATTGCCTTTGTTTCACCATTGGGATAATGACAAGTCAGTGCGAAATTACCGTAATTTAAAATCAAACTACCTACTTCCAAATTCTGGGGCTGAAATTGAGGTACGCGCCTTTGCAAAGCCCGTAACCGCGCTAGTAATTCTTCCATTCCAAACGGTTTTACCAAGTAGTCATCCGCACCTGCATCCAAACCAGTAACTTTATCTTCCATGCTATCTCTAGCTGTTAATATCAGTACGGGTAATGGGTTGTTCTGAAGCCGTAAATACTTGCATAATTCTAAACCCGATAATCCCGGTAACAACCAGTCAAAGATTGCCAAGGTATATTTATCCGAGTTATCTTCCAACCAACTCCAAGCTTCATTTCCATTCAAAAGCCAGTCAACAATATATCTTTCTTTGCTCAATTTTTGCTGAATTGATGCACCCAAATCTGGTTCGTCTTCTACTAGTAAAACTTTCATAACTAGCGTAGCCTTTTTGAATAAATCGAATTCTCAATTAACTAACGCGCAATCGGGCTATACCTACAGGTACTGCTTGATTAGAACCGACAAAATTTGCAAACACTCTGTAGAGCATTTCGCCTCTGGTGGCACGTAATTTTCTCACTTTGTTCATTTCTATAGTAAGATTAGTTCCGGGAGGGACGGGTTCGGAAAATGTTAATGTTGCTTTTTTCTTATCATCAATAGTAATCTCAGCATTTATTTTTTCTCCCGATTGATTGGAAATATCAATATTATCATTTAGCTTTATATTATCAGGGGCTTCAATCATAATTTGTGACACAGCATTACTTTGTTGAGAAATTGCGATTTTCAATGTGTGTCTAGGAGTACTCATATGACGAATACCTTTAGGAAACTCTGAAAAATTAGTAATGCGAGCAAAATTACTAGCTGTTGTTGGTTGTGCAATAGCATTACCAATTGGTACAACTATAGTTAAAATAACGGCAGTAGAAATTAATATTTTTTTCATTTCAATTTTCTTAGTTACAAATTAAGCCAAGTAACAAGTACATTTAATAGTTTGGCAAACTGAAATGAAAATTCGATTAAATTTTGACACAGATAATGCCGAACAGAAGATTCTATCCGACAAACTTCAAGTTTTAAAAGTGTTGAGAACTGCTTAATACCAATTTAATATGAAGACGAATAGTAAAGAATCCTTGGGTGTATACACAAATCTAATTACCCCCCTTAATCCCCCCTTGTAAAGGGGGGAAACAATAGAGTCCAATTCCCTCTCCTTTATAAGGGGAGGGTTAGGGTGGGGTAAAGTTCTATGCAGCTTCATAAAAAATTGGTATAAGCTAGATGAATTATCTTTTAAAGCTGAAGCGACCATTTACTTTTTCACCATTAACTTCAGAAAGAATCGCTACTTTGTACTCTCCTGCTGCTGTTTCTGAAAGTTTACCGTGGTAATGTTTGTCATTCGCTTCCCATTTGATGGGAATTGTTTTTTGTTCTCCACTGGGTAACTGAACTTGAGCCGTTATTTTGGCATCACTGACGGTTTCGTGTTTTTCGCCTTTCTCTAAGAAGAAATCGATATTAGTTCCATTATTACTTGGTGCTGCGACAAATTCTAAATGATATTCACCGGATTCAATAATTTGACCACCACGTCCATGTTCACCTTCTTTTTTTTGTGCTACTGTTTCTGTTGGCTTTGGTGTAGTTTCTGCGACAGTTTCAGTTTCACTTGCTGCTGAATCTTCTGGATTTACAGCTTGATTGCTACTACAAGCACCTAAAAATAATAATCCTACACTACCTAGAATAATCGCACCTAATTTAAGTGATTTCATTTTTTTGACTCCTTGATTTTTCAGAATATAATTTATTAACGCAAAGGAACGCGGAGGAATTCGCGGAGGAACGCAAAGAAGTAATTGAAGTATTAGGTTTTAAATATTTATCTCCTTTTGCTATTATTGAGAATACTTAAATCTTCATTTGCGGTAATTTCTGAAGCGATGTGCGTTTGAACTGTGGATGAATTTTGTTTTGGTATCAAATATTTGCCGAATTTAATATACAAAGCTGGAAGTACTAATAAAGTTAAAGCTGTAGAAGTAAATAAACCACCTAATACAACTATCGCTAAAGGTTGCAAAATCTCTTTACCCGCACCAGTTCCAATCACTAAAGGAACCATACCTAATGCAGATGTCAAAGCTGTCATTAAAATAGCAACAAGTCTTTCGATTGAACCTTGGGAAATTACTTCCCGCAAAGGCATTCCCACAGCAAATTTGCTGTTATAGTTTTCTACTAACAATAAGCCATTACGGGTAGCTACGCCGAATAAAGTAATAAATCCGACCATTGATGCTACGGAAATAATCCCACCACCCAAAGCTACAGAAAAAACCCCACCAACCAATGCTAAAGGTAAGTTACTCATAATCATCAATGTTGCTGGAATTGATTTGACGGCGAAATACATTAACACAGCAATTACAATCATTGATGAGCCACCAAATATCAGGAAATTTTGGGAAGCTCGTTGTTCGGATTCAAACTGACCACCATACTGGATAAAGTAACCAGATGGTACTTGCACTTGTTGTTTAACTTTGGCGCGAATTTCATCTACCGCAGAACCCAAGTCTCTACCAGAAACGTTTGTAGAAACAACAATTAAGCGGGAAACGTTTTCTCGGTTAATGGTATTGGGACCAGTTCCATAGTCAATTTTAGCTACTGCTGCTAAGGGTATTTTTTGTCCGTTGGGAGTATCGACAAGTATGTTGCTAATAGTGTCTAAGTTGTTACGTGCTTCTGGTTTTAACCACACTAATAAGTCAGAAAGCTGCTGTTTTTCCAATACCTGGGATACTATGCGACCATTGAGTGCTGTTTCGGTGATTTCCGATAAATCTCCCACAGAAAGACCGTAACGAGCCGCAGCATCGCGGTCAAATTGAATTTGCACCTGTTTGATCGGTATTTGCGGTTCTAGCTGCAAGTCTACCAAACCCGGAATATCTTTCATTACGGCTTCTACTTCTTTCCCCAAAGCACGTAACTCTTCAAGTTCAGGACCAAATATTTTCACGGCGATCGCACTTCTGACACCGGACAAAATTTCATCCATGCGGTGAGAAATAAAACCTCCAATAATCGCGACTGAACCCGGTATTTTCGCGAATTCTTCCCGAACTTTTTCTACCGTTGCTTCCCGATCTTTCATCCCTGCGTCGCTAATTTCGATGTCGAGGTGTGCTAAGTTGACAGGTGCAGCATCGGCATCACCGGGCGCACGTCCGGAACGCATCTGTACTGATGCAATGCGGGGGTCATCTTTGAGTGCTGATTCAATTACGTTTCCTGCTTGGTTGGTAACTTCTAAAGAGGTACCGGGATACAACAACATGGAATTTACTAAAGTCCGTTCCTGGAATTCCGGTAAAAATACTCTTCCCAAACTCGAAAAAATCACCATTGATGCCACAAAAGCTGCAATTGCTGTCAAAATCACCACGCTGGGACGCTTGATCGAAAAATTCAACAGCGGACGGTATAAGCTTTGCGACCAACGAGTTACCCAAGTTTCATCATTTGGTAGTCTCTGGTTGGCTAGCAATATGGCACACAATGCCGGAGATAAAGTCATTGCAACTAGAGTAGACGACAAAATTGATACCAAGTAAGCCCAACCCATTGGTGCAAAAATCCGACCTTCTACCCCAGTTAAAGTAAAAATTGGCGCGAAAACTACAACAATAATTACTGTGGAAAAAATGACACTGGTTCTCACCTCTACCGAAGTGTCATATACCACCTGAAAAGGATGCACAGGATTTTTCGATTGCTGATTTTCCTGCAATCCTCGGTAGCAATTTTCCATATCAACAATGGAATCGTCTACTACCGAACCGATTGCTACTACTAATCCTCCCAAGGTCATAGTATTAATACCTTGACCGAATAAATTGAGAATCATCATTCCGATTAACACCGACAAAGGAATAGCACTAAGAGTAATCACGGCAGTACGCCAGTTCATCAAAAACATCAGCAAAATAATCGAAACAATTATTGTGCCATCCCTCAGAGAACTAGTAACATTTTCTATAGCATCATCAATAAA
>JBHJOU010000766.1:0-3440 GCA_050329355.1 Rivularia sp. (in: cyanobacteria) | reverse complement strand
GTACAAACTGCAACTGTTGTCAGTATTGTTGCCGAGATATCAATAAAACATACTTTGACTCAAAGACAAAATCTTATTGGATTTATGGTCAATATATAAATGATTTTGAATGCCCTAATTGTAGGGAAAGGAATATTAGGTTTTTTAATGTTTTGAACCATACAAAACGGTTTAAGTGCAAAAGTTGCAACAGCTATATTTCTGATTCGGTATATATATCGCGTCAAAATATTAGCCAGTATGCTCATCAAAAAAAATCTATAAACCCATTCAATTTTGATGATGACACTTGGGATTTGAGAAGTATTTGTTCAATTGGAAATCAGGATAATAACTACATGATTTTTTTTAGTAAAATAAAACAAGAGTGGGTAAAGTATTTAGTCAAAAAATACATACATCATCTTTGTAAGTTAAACACATCTTTGAACACAATTGGCAAGCATATGACAAGTATGCGTTTTCTATCACGCTATCTTTTGAAACTAAAGATTACCGATATTAAACAAATAAATCGTAGTATAATCCTTGATTTTCTTGCCTCTTTACCAAACAAAGAATCTATTAAAAGTAGATTATGGACATTAAGGGAATTTTTCACAATTGGTACATTGCAAGAATGGTTTGTCATTGACCAAGACATAATTAGAAGCGAAGATTATCCAAAAAGAAAGAGAACAAATCCTGACCCAATTTCTGATATTGTCCGAGAGCAAATTGAGAAGCATTTGCATAAACTACCTGACCCCATAGCAAGAATGTGGATTATTGCTTTCTTTACTGCTATGCGACCCAGTGAATTAGCTTTATTAAAAAAAGATTGTCTGGTGCAAGAAGGAGCTAATTGGAAGATAGTTTGGAATCGTAAGAAAGGCAAAGACCAACATGAAGTTCCCATAACCAGATTGATTGCTAAAGTTGTTCAAGAACAGTTAGAATATATTAATAACTTATGGGGCGATAGCTGGGATTATTTATTTTGTCATTATCAAGGTATTTCAGCGAGTATACCAACTCAGCCAAAAATAAAACCAGTAAGAAAAGTTATTCCTGTAAGTTACGATCCACTCAATTTATGCATTCGTTGTTTGATAAAAGCTGAGAATATCAAAGATGAGAATGGTTTTTTAGCTAAATTCCAAACCAGACTAATTAGAGCTACAAGATTAACTCAGCTGTATGACCAAGGACATGATTTAGCAGTTGTCAGCGCTTGGGCTGGTCACAAACATTTTGCAACTACCAGCTTGCATTACACAAAGGTAAGTACTGAATTAATCGAAAAAGAAGCAGGACATATTCAGAAAGCTTTATTTAATGCAGATGGTAAACCTTTATATTATGAGTCATTGCCTAAATCATTCTGGGATAATCCAACCGCTCATAAACTTGACTTACCTTTAGACCATATTAATACACCAATTTATGGATATTGTGGATTACCTTTAGACCAACGCTGTGACAAATTTCGAGCTTGTTATACCTGTGCTTGTTTTGTTGCGACTAATGAAAAGCTACCGACATACAAGAAAGTACGGGATGAATAAAGAGAAAAAGAATCTAACGCTCTAAATAACGGTCATGACGTTTTGGTAGAACAATTCGGTAAACAAGCACAACAATTAGATCAAATCATTGAAGGCTTGGAGGGTGCAACATGAGTAATGATAATATCAGGCAATACAGGATTGATAACCTCAAGCAAGCACAAGCTGCTCGTAAAGAAGATTCCCTAAAACGGGTTAATGAAGCACTCAACAACTTAAAGAAGAGGCGTGACAAGATTAATTTTCATTCCGTAGCCAGGGAAGCAAATCTTAGTGTATCTTATCTGTATAAGTATCCTGAGATTAAGCAAAGAATCGCAGAAATCAGAAACGAGCAATCATTAATGCCTCATGAGGAGTTTAAGTCTCAACTATCTCCTTCTGGGGTCAAAGTACAAGCTAGGCTTAAAGAACGTATCAAATCCCTAGAGAAAGATAACAAGGAGTTGCGACGGAAAAATGAAGCACTTGCAGGTCAAGTTTACCGCACTCATCAACTTCAAGAACAGGTAGAACGCCAACAAAGGACAATTGAAGACTTAGAAATGTTGTTGAATGAATCCGAATCGCGCAATCCAAAATCATCATCTAAAGTCACCCCAATCACTAAAAAGCATACCAAAAAGTTAAAAAATAGCAGCAGTAAAATTGATTCAGAATTGAAAACTCTAAACATTAGATCCAACTCCACCTTGTCAAAGCTAATAGATAGCAATCCAGAAGAAGTAGTATTAAATGCTATTTCTAGTCTCAAAGAAGCATTATCAAATCAAACAGTTAAGAATAAGACAGGATTTTTAGTTAAGGCAATTGAGAATAACTGGATACCAAATGACGACTATGAGGAGAAGTTAGAACTGGATTTTTTCAACAAATGGTTCCCGTTAGCTAATTCTCAAGGCTTAGTTTCTGCTTCGACCAAATTGGATGGAGTGTTGCACGTTCTCAATCCAGATGGTGAGTGGATACCTTTTGAGAAAATGATTACTCAATATCCATTAGACGCATTGAAAAGTATGACTTGAACACTTGAAACATTTAAAGTCGATTATTTCCCTTATCTATGATTGTTGAAGAATTACGAGAACGTTATGGAAAATAATTTTATGTTGTGTAAACCATTAACAACATATAAACCCATTTAAGACAATAGTTGTTGTTGTTGTGTATTACATAATGAACGCGATTTGAAGCAATACGGTGATGGCTCGTTTCGACTATATTTCAGGACAAATAATTCCCTCGAAACTGAATACTGGCAGTTAGTAAAACCCCTCACGGGGAGTAAACAGTGAAAATCATTTTCTGCAATAGCGGTCAAACAACTTATGAAATTAAAATATCGAAACTTTATTGCTGAAGCAAGTAACCAAGATTTAGCTATTCCTAATTCTCAATTGATAACATCTCAAGTCCCGGAACCTGAAAAAATTAAACATACTTTAACTGGTTCAAGTAAAGCGGTAATAGGGACAATCCAAGTTTTACATCAACTCGGTTATGCCAATATACGTGATTGGACTCCATTGCTACCAACTTCCAATCCTGGAGAAGTCATGAGTATATTGGTACGTTCTATAACAGTGCAGCAATAATAATTCCTGCGAATACTTTATCCCTAACAAAGGGATATTTTTTTTCAACAATAATTTCCGGCATTATCTATAATTAACTTGTTAATACAAAATTACTATTAATTGGTGATTTTATTTTTTCACACAACAGCCAGCATTGTGTATAATATTTGCGCCTAAATCGAAAAAACAATGTCCAGCGCATACCAAGTTAACCCACAACAAATAAACGCCACTCAATCGCAAGAATCAATCATGGGAGTGGTTGAACGCTTGACCTATCACTCCGAAGAATCGGGTTACACGGTGGCGCGATTGC
>JBHJOU010000008.1:0-5889 GCA_050329355.1 Rivularia sp. (in: cyanobacteria) | reverse complement strand
TTGGAGATGATTCACACCATGTCTTTGATTCATGATGACCTGCCAGCAATGGATAATGATGATTACCGTCGGGGTAAATTAACCAACCACAAAGTATATGGCGATGATGTGGCAATTCTAGCCGGGGATGGATTATTAGCTTACGCTTTCGAGTATGTGGCAACTCACACTCAAAATGTACCACCACCCCAAGTTTTACAGGTAATTTCTCGCTTGGGACGTGCAGTCGGTGCTGCGGGTTTAGTCGGCGGTCAAGTTGTAGACTTGGAAATGGAAGGAAAGACAGATGTTCCTTTGGAAACTTTGAATTTTATTCATAATCATAAAACAGCAGCCCTTTTAGAAGCTAGCGTCGTTTGCGGTGGTATATTAGCGTCCGCATCCCCAGAACAATTACAAAGATTGTCTCGCTATTCTCAAAATATTGGACTTGCATTTCAGATAGTTGATGATATCCTGGATATCACCGCCACCCAAGAACAGTTAGGTAAAACTGCGGGTAAAGACCAAAAAGCGCAAAAAGTTACCTATCCCAGTCTTTGGGGTCTGGAAGAATCCAAAAAACAAGCACAATTGCTTGTTGAAGCCGCTTGTGCTGAATTAGAACCCTTTGCAGAGCAAGCTAAACCTTTAATTGCCCTCGCTTACTTCATTACTAGTCGTAATAACTAATTCAATTTTTCAGATTTGGGATGTTAAGTAGTATCCCGCACTTCCTCACCCACGCAACCGCTGCTAATATTACCCTAATTTAACCGTAATACCATGCAAGACATAGGTAATATATTTAATAATCACGTGCTATTGGTTGCCTTAATAGCTTGTTTTGTCGCTCAGGCTTTAAAGCTCGTAATTGAGTTAATCAAGAACGGTAAAGTGAGTGTAAGTGTTTTAGTCACGACTGGAGGAATGCCCAGCGCTCATTCAGCCCTAGTAACTGCCTTAGCTGCTGGGATTGGACAAACTATGGGTTGGGCTTCCTCAGAATTCGCTTTAGCTGCTATTTTCGCCATCATTGTGATGTACGATGCTGCTGGTGTCCGTCAAGCTGCCGGAAAACAAGCTCGCATCCTCAATCAAGTCATTGACGAAATGTTTCACGATCATCCAGAAATAGCCGCCGAACGTCTTAAAGAATTACTCGGACACACACCCTTTCAAGTTATAGCCGGTTCAGCTTTGGGTGTTACTATTTCTTTGTTAGCTCAAGCAGCCTATTAAAATTATGAGTTATGAGTTATGAGTGAGGAGTTAGGAGTGAGGAGTTAAGAGTTAGGAGTTATGAGTTATTACTAACAACTAACCACCAACAATTAACTACCAACAATTAACTACCAACAATTAACTACCAACTAATTGGGCAAATTGACAGCAGAACGCAATAACATCACCTTTTGACTATCAACAATGATGGCAAAGAAACCGCGTTTTGAAAGTTCTTGTAAGGTTTCATAGGCTTCTTTTTGGTTACTAGTGTAATTAGCTAACAAGTAAGGTCTTTTTCCGTAAGCTACAAAACCTACGTCTCCTTTAACTGCTTTGCGAACGTCAGATACTAATTGAGGACGATTATAATAATCGACTAATACAGCATAACCAGTTCCCAAGTTGCGAGGTTTGTAACTTACCGTACTTACTTGAGTGGGTGTTGGTGTTTCTGTAGGTTTAGTAGTAATTATTGCAGATAAACCAGCAGCATCTTTGATATATCTTGCCCAGCGATTGGCATCGTCAATATTTTTAAATCCGCCGATACGGGTAACTGTATCGCTTAGGTATTTACAAGTATTTGTGTTAATTTTTGCCGGTAAAACTCGCTTTAACTGAGTTTGATTATCTGTTGTGGGACTCACTACTAATAACAAATATTCACCACCTTTGGGAGCTTCACAGGTGGGAGGGTTTTGTTGGGCATTTACAGAATTAATTCCGTAAAATAAACCCATTGTTGATAATATTAAAACAGTTGGTAAACTTTTAAATTTACTTAAAATAGCTGAATTCATCGATTGCATTCTCCTAAAACTCACACCACAGTTGACAGTTATCAGTTACCAGTTATCAGTTATCAGTTATCAGTTACCAGTCTTCTTCCGGGCGTGTATGTTGGGAGATAAGATAGGGCGCATATCAATAGATAACTGTTCACTGTATGACGCTACCGCGTCACGCTGCGCTAACACTGTTAACTGATTAAGAAACCGCAGCAAGAGACGCTAAAGCATCAGGAATTTCCGATGAAGGAGCTTGAAATTCACCCGTTGCGACATATTCCAATCTTAGTTTCAACCAAGTAATAAATTGAGGATTGGTGGAAACAACCGCTGCTGCTGGTTGGGGACATTTGGCTTTTACGGATGACATTTGACTGGTTTCTAGAAAAGCTGGTTGCTTAACTAACCAAAAATCAATTTCTTTTTCTTGTTCGTGGTAATAACGAGTACGTTCCTTTAAAACTTCCTCTAAAGGTTCTTCTTCTAATAAAAAGCGTTGAGAAGCCACTACGTAATAATAAGTTTGCATTTTCACTCTTTGTGGATTAAATTAACTAACTGAACAAATTTGAGGACACAGCATATAGTACTGCGTCCGGGTCAAGTTTAATTAGAAGAATTGAAACCAGCAGCTAATTTTTTAAATGGACAGCTAGTTGCTAGCTGTGGTGAACTTTGCTGCTTTTCTCTACCAAAGACAAGTCTTTTGATTGTTGCCCAAACTGATTTATCCTCATTTCCATGCTTTCCACCACTCGTCAGCTTTGCAAAAAACTGACTATTATCAAAATAGTGTTCCACATTGATGATTTTCAAGTCATCGGTAACGCGAGCAATACTCATTCCTATGATCTCCACAACTTCCCCTGTAGGAGCATAGTCTTTATATGGACCGTTAAAAGTTCCCCAATGCCGCCATTTAAATGTAACATTTGGTGGAGAACTGTAAACTTCTAACACTTCCCATAAAAATCCTTTCGGAAATGCACTGCGAAATAACCTTCCTGATGATTGGAAGTTTTCTTCAGAAGCTTTATATTGTTCTGTCTCGCCAATAAATAAGTTATAAGTTCCCGCAGCCGAAACATCCTCAGCAGTAAATTCCTCACCACCATTGCTACTCATACGAAACTTATCTTTGACAACCGATAACCACTGTTGTGGATTGGTTTTAAAGGAAGCTTCTAACTCAAAGGTTCTCACTAAGTTTTCCACAATCGCTTCGAGAGAACCCATCTCATGATTGGCTTGACTTTCGGAAGCTAAACCTTGATTCGATTCGGAATAGTCGGGAGGATTTCCACCACGCCATTCATTATCGATGCTATTGGCAATTACTTTTTCTCTTTCTTGTACCCACACTGGTAAATTCTGAGATTGGGTTGCGCTCATATCACAATTAACAGTTAAAACTTAACAGTTAATAGTTAACAGTTAACAGTAAAGTACTTACTGCTCACTGCTCACTGTTTACCATCCATAATTTGCTTCATTTCTCGCACTGCTCTTTCCATACCTACTAACGCTGCTCGACTAACTATAGTATGACCAATGTTAAGTTCTTCCATACCCTCAATACAAGCCACCGGATAAACATTATTGTAGGTCAATCCATGTCCCGCATTTACCCGCAATCCGGCTTTGATTGCCTGTCTACAACCTGATGCTAAAAATTCTAACTCTTTATTCCTACTTGCTTCGTCTTTTGCTTCCGCATACTTTCCTGTATGCAGCTCAATAAACTTTGCTTTTACCTTGACAGAAGCTTCAATTTGTGGTTTATCGGCATCAATAAATAAACTTACCGGAATACCAACACTCTGCAATTTATCAACGATATTTCCGATTCTATCAACTTGACCGACAATATCTAAACCCCCTTCCGTGGTAACTTCTTCCCGTTTTTCTGGAACCAAAGTCACATAATCCGGTTTGATCTCAAGGGCGATCGCCAACATTTCATCAGTAGCCGCCATTTCTAAATTCAGATGAGTTCTGACAGTTTCTCTTAATATCCGCACATCTCTGTCTTGAATATGTCTTCTATCTTCCCGTAAATGTACGGTAATTCCATCAGCACCACCCAATTCAGCTAGTACAGCAGCCGCTACAGGGTCAGGTTCCACAGTCCGCCGCGCTTGTCGAATCGTAGCGATATGGTCAATATTTACACCGAGTGTCAGCACCCCTGTTTTCTCCCGTTCACAGTTTATCCAATAGTTAATTTTACAAGAAATTGGGGGCAAATCGATTTTGGATTTTAGATTTTAGATTTTGGGCGGCTAAGAAGTTGGGCTTTTATGAGGATTTTCTGATGTTAGGGATATTTATATCCTAAAAACCCGACTTCTGTGATTATTGATGTTATTTATGCTAGTACAGCGGGCGCGTAAGTTAACATAGCCGCCATGAACATCAAACCCGCCAACGCTTATAAACCATTGTCTAATAGCAAAAGTCCTATTAATAGGACTGAAGTAATACCCAGCTTCCATTAATGTGGTGGAGTACTAGACAAGTTGCATCTACATCTAACTGGTTAGAAATTGACAATTGTTCAGTCAGAACGCCAAAAAACAAGATTTAAAGGTACGATTAACTTCTGTTGCGATTTGTAACAATGCTATGATATGCTTTCGTTACGATTAAACGTCTTCGTAATTATTTAATAGTAATCAGGTTTGGATAATGTCGCTTTCAACAATCTCTTCGATAACTTCAAATTGTCCATCGTGAAGTGAAGTGTGAACTTTACAGCATTGGTCAGAAGTATTTGCAACTATTGGTGTATAAGACTAGGCAATGACGTTTGTGCCTGATTTGTCTACTTGATCTTTCCTGTGAGCTATTCAGCTACACGAATAATTTTCCATACTTTCTTCTCTTCTGCGACAAAAAATAATTACCAATCGGTTTGGGGCAAGATTCAGGTAATTCGTAATTAACACGAATAAAGCAACTGACGATTGCAACTACATAGATAAATCCTTTAAGCCAGGACAGTTTTAATTTTTAATTTTTAATTTTTAATTTTTAATTTTTTATCACTTATATCTGCGTAATTATACGATTCGATATGCTGTTTAGACAGCGAATAAAGCACTAAAAAAATTTATGTATATGAATAACGATATTAGGAGGTAATTTGAACGTGAGAAATTTGAAGCGAGAGTGGTTTTTTAACACTCAGCGGGATATTATGGCGGGCGCAGTAGTGGGATTGGCTTTGATTCCAGAAGCGATCGCCTTTTCGATTATTGCCGGGGTAGATCCGAAAGTTGGACTTTACGCCTCATTTATTATTGCAGTGATCACAGCATTTTTAGGAGGTAGACCGGGATCAATTTCCGCCGCTACCGGAGCAATGGCGCTGTTAATGATTGATTTAGTTAGAAATTATGGCTTGCAGTACTTATTTGCAGCCACCTTATTAACAGGAGTATTTCAACTTTTGTTTGGGGTACTAAAACTCGGACGCTACATGAGATTTGTACCCAGAGCAGTAATGATTGGTTATATTAATGCCTTGGCGGTGTTGATTTTTCTGGCACAGTTACCCCAACTGACGAATGTGCCGCCGACTGTATATGTATTAACTCTGCTTTCCTTAGCGATTATTTATATTCTGCCGCGCTTTACCAAAGTAGTCCCCTCACCCTTAGTGGCATTAGCAGTAATGACTATAGCAGCGATCGCCCTAAAATTAGATATTCCCACAGTGGGTGATATGGGAGAATTACCTACAGCCCTACCGAGTTTTGCATTCCCCCAAGTGCCATTAAACTTAGAAACACTCAATATTATTTTGCCTTATTCCTTGACCTTGGCGCTGGTTGGTTTATTGGCTTCATTATTAACCGCTTCACTGGTAGATGAACTTACAGACACCCCCAGC
>JBHJOU010000307.1:0-2458 GCA_050329355.1 Rivularia sp. (in: cyanobacteria) | reverse complement strand
GCGGAAAAACCTCTTAGAAGCCATTCTAAGACCGCAGTAAAACAGGAAGTTAGCATCAAAACTACAAACGTCGAGTTAAGTCTAGATTTAGGTAGTTTTGGGTAAGTTTAACAGAGCGGCTAAACTAATTTTTTTAAACAATCAAACCCCCTAGTTTTCTTGGTAAATAAGGAGACTGGGGGGTTGAATTTAAGGAAAAATTTCATAGAAAATTGGTAAAGCCCTGACTATTTTTGATTTTCAAGTTACAGGTTGCCAATTTCGATTAACTTTCAACTTACTGCAATTATTATTATTTTTAAACGCAATATAAAAGGCAATTATTGATTGATAATTGCCCTAACAAGCGCCGTTTTTCTTGAGTACTACCCAAATCGTTTTAAATATGAGAAATAAATCGTAGGATACAGACCACTTGCGTTGGTAATCTAAATCCATTTGGACTATCTTTTCAAAATCTTTGATGCTGGAACGACCGTTTGCTTGCCATTCTCCGGTAATTCCGGGTTTGACTCGGAGTCTTTCCCAGTGGTGCGGTTGGTATTGCATTACTTCATCAGGAGTGGGTGGACGAGTTCCGACTAAACTCATTTCTCCTTTGAGTACGTTCCAAAATTGTGGTAGTTCGTCCAAACTTGTACGACGTAAAAATTTACCTACACGGGTAATGCGGGGATCTTCTGTACATTTAAATATATGACCACTGGCTTCGTTTTTGACTAAATGTTTGAGTTGATCGGCTCCGACAATCATCGAGCGAAATTTCCAGATACGGAAGTTTTTTCCATTGATACCGCAGCGAATTTGGCTGTAAAAAATAGGACCAGGATTATCTAGTAAAGTTACTATCGCCACCGGAATCGCGATCGCGGCAGTTATGATTAATCCAATAATTGCTCCTACTATGTCAATCAATCTTTTCGCAAGACTAATTTGCGAAGGATGAGCAGACTGGTAACTTAAACTCCAGGAGTCAGGTGGACTCACTAATACTAAGTTTTGTTTTGTATCACGCTTGAGAGCAGGAGTGATATTGATAACCATGATTAACAGTATTATTACGTATTGGATAAACTTCTCAGTGCCAATATAGATAACTCCAAAGCCTAAGTGTGGCTAAATATGAAAAAATTTACCAAATCTTTGAATAAAACTCTGATTTGTTAAAATTTATATTTTATTTATAAATTTGGTAATCATTTATGCAGAGAAGAGTTAGTGGATAGTGGTTGGTGGATAGTTGATGGTGGTTGGTGGTTGGTTGTTGGTGGATAGTTGAGAGTGGTTAGTGTTAGTGGATGCTTGATAACTGTCAACTGTCAGAGACTCCTACAGCAAAATTGACAATATAAGGCTCTTCTAAGGACTGATGAGCGCTGGCTTTGATTGTGTCAAGGTAATTGCGTAAATGCTGCAATTGTCGTAGGTTGGGACGGTAGGAAAGACTGCCTTGTTTGTCAAATAATGGTGATGCGGCGAACGCTTTGTAGTTGGAGTTTTCGGCGGAACTTTGGCTGAGCCATTGTATATCTTGGCTGTTGGGTACTAAACCTGGTGGTATTTCTCCTTCTAGAAAAGCTAATAAGCGTTGCTGACAAGTGCGAGTGTTGATTCCGCGTGCTTCAAATAGTTGAATGACTTCGCCGAAGGATAATGCTTTTTCTGGTACTAGCCGCAGTAATTCGGTAAATAAGAAGTAATCGGTATATTGCTGTCTGGGTATTTCTAATACTAAAGGATGTAGGGGCAGAACGCATAATCCGATGGCGACGGAAGAACAAGCGGGAGTACCGTTTTCACCGAGATATTTTTCTTGAATAATTTTGGCACTGGGAAGTTTTTGACGCAACCAACGACTAATAGCGGTTATGGATGAAACACCACCGCACAGAATAATTTGATTGATGGCTTCTGTAGGAATACCGCGTGCTACTAATAGTTTATTCAGTTCACGGTTAATCCGACGGACAAACGGGACAAATACTTGGCTTTCTAAGTCTCGTCGCTGCAATTCCCATCTTTGATCTGCCAGTTCAATGGTAAAGGATTCTTGGTGCTGCAAAATTAACTTCAGCGCGATCGCAGCATCTAATAGTGCTTTACCCAAAGGTGAGCTTTCGAGTCTTTGCTGTAAGCGAATCCGTTGACTGATGTCGGGTTCTCCAGGGCGAGGTAGTTCTAAGTTATTTAAACCTAAGCTGGAAAAACGTACTTTGTCTAAGCCGGGAATATTTGGCTTCCAATGTAGGGGGTTGTTATCGTTAGGATTATCTGGTGATTGGGAGTTGCGAGATTTTCGCCATTTTTCCGGTAGTAATAGTTGAGTGATAATATCTTGTTCCATTGCTTTTCCGCCGCAGGTAAAGCCGTGGAGCATAAATTCGTTGTGTGTTAAATCTTGCAGATTTTCTGGTAAATCTACTAATGCCATTTCGGTGGCGTTGGCTCCGATATTAAT
>JBHJOU010000432.1:0-18489 GCA_050329355.1 Rivularia sp. (in: cyanobacteria) | reverse complement strand
TTTATTTATATTACATGAAGTTTATCTGGATATACATCTGAATCCATAGCAATAATTTATACTGGAGTTAATCAGGAGTGCAATATCTCAAGATAACTTGAATAATTTTGTTTTTTGCTTAACATAATTTTCAACTTATCTTTTTCAGTGTAGAAATGCATTCTAAAAAATTAAATAATACTAGATAATTAGACTTGCTAAGTAGAAATAATCCGTATTTGTTTTCCCTATCGGCTCGTTTTGTAATTAGTTGCTAAGTTCTCTATTTTAATTTCTAAATTGAGGAAATAATTTTTCTGACTTCAAGTCAGGAATTTAAATAATAGACGGCGTTTTAAAGATGTTTTTAAAAGTCTGAGAACGTCTAATTTCCCATGAAGCTGAGCGGAAAAAAGTAGAGAAAGAATCTAGTGAGAAAAATTTGGGGTACAGCGTCAAAGCAGTTGCGACAAACTTTGAATATTCTACAAATTGCACACAGATCGAAATCACCCCCTAGGGTTTTTCTATCACGAAATGTTAGCCAATATTTACAATAATTTAAGTTACTTAACACATCAGCAAGAATCGTGAAGAAGCCTTGGTTTACCACATTCTCAAACTCTACAATGAATTACTGCAATGATAAATTTTTACCGCATCCGTGGCGAATGCGATACAGTAGATTTTCTCACACAATGTCGCCATGTCAACATGGAAATTAGTTACTTTGAAGAAACATCTGCTGTCGCTGATAGACTTAACAAAATCGGTTACTTACTTTATCAGCAAGGAAACTATGCTTCTTCAGAAAGTTTCTTACAACAAGCGCTAGAGATTAATTGTAAAATTCTCAGCGAACAACATCCCCAGACAGCCGAAAGTTTCCACAATTTAGGACTAATTTACAAATCTCAAAGACGATATGATACCGCAGAAGCTTGTTTTAAACAAGCAGTGCAAATTCGTTCTCAAATCCTTGGAGAACAACATCCTAATACCGCTGACAGTGTGAATAGTCTAGCTGCATTATACTGCTGCATGGGGAAGTATCACCAAGCCGAACCTCTTTTTGAACAAGCATTAGAAATCTGCCAAAACAACTTTGGAGAAATGCATCCTCACACGGGTACAACTTTAAATAATTTGGCACAAATGTATCTTTGTCAAGGGTTTACAGCCAAAGCGGAACCGATTTTTCAACAAGCACTAAATATTTGTCTTGCTGTGTTAGGGGAGGAACATCCTTATACGAAGACTGTGGAAAGCAATTTGAATCGATTGCACAATGGAGAAGGTAAGATAGTTGAGGAATTTAACTAAATTTCAAAAACATCAACAAATATTTGTTTATCTCCTCGTAAACGGCGATCGCTAGGAGAATCATAAAATATCATCAAGCTATTTTGTTCTCCCCAGCAGGGATATAATGCTAATCCTTCAGCATGATCGGAACCAATGGTAAAAGGTAAGTCAAACAAGGGAAACAAGCTATCCTCGTGCTGTTGGTGAATATTATCACTCTGATTGGAATTATTAACCGCATTTTTCCAGCGAAATACCTCCATTTCCCCTTCTAAAGCCATCGTCGGTCCTGCTAAAATAATCAAATCTGAATCTTGTAAACATAATTCTCGTATTCCCAAACCATTCAAATCGAGAAAATGCTTTTTATATTTTCTGCCTTCGTCGGTGATTTCTTCAAGCACTAGAACACCAGATTCGGATTCTGCGATTTGTATTTCTAAAATTATAGCTAATCCCCGTAATACAGGTCCTCGCAATCCTAAAAACAACCGATTATTACTTGCTACCGCTAAACCTTCAACGTCTAAACCGTTATCTTTAGAAGGTATTCTTGCAGTAATAAAGGGCTGTAAATGTACGTCTTCTTTTAACACTTCAAATAACAAATTACGTTCGTCGATTTTCTGTAAACAAGCTGCTCTTTTGGTTTCTCCTTCAACAGGAACATAAGATTTAATTAATTCACCATTAATAACAGGAATTCTTGCTAAAATAAACCGATTTAGGTCAGTAGTAACAGTGGCAAGTCTTGCTAAATCGGTTTGCAAATCTTTGCCTTTGGGTTTCTTTCTTTTAGTACTATGAGAACCAGTCAACCACAGATAACCATCTCTAAAATCCATACCTTCAATATCAATTTCATCATCATCAAATAACTCTAGATAATCCTTCAACAAAAACCGTTGATGTTTACCATAATAATGACAATCGATAGGAGAAAGACGCTCAACCCCAACCATTTCATCAGAACCAACCCACAGACTACCATCATCACTAAAAGTCCCAGCAGAAATATCGCTGATAATATCGCTAGCATTCTGATCGAAATGCAGCAAAACGCGAGTTAATAAAAAATATTCTAGTTGTGACATAATGATTTATATATTTGAGATACTTTAACAAACTTTATCATTTATAAACATCATCTCATGACTAGCTTAAAGAATTATTACGAATCAGAGTAATTGGAATTATGGAATTATCTATTTGTAAACGCAGAGGCACGCAAAGGAAGCGCCGAGGAACTCAGAGTTTTTTTAATTATCCAATTATCTCGTGAGGAATTACTTGTAAAATTTAGATAGTAATAAGGTTAAGAAACAATCTATAATTTTAATATGCAAACAATTCAAAAATCCGCAAAAAAAGCTTGGGCTAAAGCTTTAGAAAAACCCGCGACGGAATTTCCTTTAACTCCACTATCAATAATTGATGGTGAAATTCCCGCAAGTCTAAATGGTACCCTTTATCGCAACGGTCCGGGAAGGTTGCAGCGTGGTGGAATTTCTGTAGGACACTGGTTTGATGGGGATGGTGCAATTCTGGCGGTACATTTGACGGGGAATAACCCATCAGCGGTTTATCGTTATGTACAAACTCAGGAATTTAAACAAGAAGCGAGTGCAGGTAAATTGCTCTACGGTAATTATGGGATGAAAGCACCGGGAGCAATTTGGAATCAGTGGTTAAAACCAATTAAAAATGCGGCAAATACTTCGGTTTTAGCGCTACCTGATAAACTTTTAGCATTATGGGAAGGTGACAACCCCCACGCACTTGATTTAGATAATCTCGATACTTTCGGGAAAGATGATTTGAGAGGATTGGATAATGGTTTAGCATATTCTGCACATCCGAAAGTTGATTCTCAGACAGGAGAAATTTTTAATTTTGGGATTTCACCAGGGTTAAATGCAACTCTTAATATTTATAAAAGTGATGCTACAGGAAGGATTATTAAAAAAGCAGCACATCAAATTGATGGTGTACCTTTAGTACATGATTTTGTGTTAGCAGGAGAATATTTAATCTTTTTTATTCCTCCAGTGCGGTTAAATTTATTGATGCCAGCAGTTGGATTAAGCTGCTATAGTGATGCGTTAGAATGGCAACCAAGTAAAGGAACTCAAATTTTAGTTTGCGATCGCGATACTTTAAATATTGTCAGTCGTGGTGAAACAGAATCTTGGTTTCAATGGCATTTTTCTAATGGTTATGTCGATAATAGTGGCGCAGTGATTGTTGATATCGCTAGTTATCAAGACTTTCAAACTAATCAATATCTCAAAGAAGTTGCCACAGGTAAAACTCATACTGCGGCAAAAAGTAGCTTAACGCGAATAAAATTAAATCCGCAAACTGGTAAAGTTAGTAATATAGAAGCATTATTTGGTAGACATTGTGAATTCCCTATTGTACCGCAGCAAAATGTCGGTAAATATTCTCGATATACCTATCTTTCTACAGTTAAGGAAGGTACAGATATTAGTCAAGAAATATTAAATAGTATTGCTTGCTTTGACCATCAAACTAATACTTTGATCGAAGCAAACTTTGAAGATAATCTCTATCCTTCCGAACCAATTTATGCACAAGGTTGGATTTTAACAGTTGTGTATGATGGTAATTCTGATAATAGTCAAATATGGATATTTGATGCTGATAATTTAGATAAACAACCTGTTTGTAAATTGAGTTTACCCAGCGTCATTCCTCCCGGTTTTCACGGTACTTGGAAAGATGGTTGAATAATAATGTAAAAACGTTGCATTACAACCTCTTATTTGATTTTATTGTTGCAACTGCATAAGTTGAAAACGCTGGTATCTAGTAATTCCTATGGTATTAGTGAGAAAAAAACTATCATGTCAGAACCAATTTACTCAGGTGATCCGAATAAACCTTACATTGCTCTCACTTTCGACGACGGCCCCTATGAAATAACCCGAAAACTGCTTGATGTACTCCGCAAACACGACGTTAAAGCTACTTTTTTTTGCATTGCTCCACGTATTCTAGAGCTTCCCGAAATTATCCAGCAGACTTATAAAGAAGGTCATCTGATCGCAAACCATTCTAATGATAATCAAAGTCTTCGGACGTTGGATGATAATACAATTCTCAATAAATTACGCGATACTAACGAAGTAATTAAACAAGTAACCGGGTATACCCCCAAATATTTTCGTCCCCCGATGGGTGAACCTCCTTTTGGAGATGACAAAGGTGACGATCGCAACCGAGTAACTAAATTAGCAGAAACTCTTGGACTCACTCATGTTCACTGGTCAGATGGTGGTGATACGAAAGATTGGGAAAGTCCTGGTGTAGACTCAATTGTTGAAAGTTTGCTATCTGCTAAAAATGGTTCGATTATTCTGTGTCACGATTTACCTGGGGAGGGGAACAAACCACGGGGAGAGGATACAGTCAAAGCAGTTGATATTGCTATTCCCCAACTAAAACAACGAGGACTGAGTTTTGTCACTATTGAACAACTCCTATCGTCTATACCACAACCTCCTCAGCGAAAATGTCCGCCAAATTCTCAAATATACGAAGTACAATCTGGTGACGATTTATCAAAGATAGCCGAAAAATTTTACCGAGATGGCAGCGAACAATCGTGGAGGAAAATTTATGAAGCGAATAAAGATTTGATTAGCGTACCTGAACAAATTGAACCGGGATGGAAGCTTTGTATTCCTCAATAAATGATTTAGGTAACTGTAGAAATTTAAATTCCCCCATCTTAGAAGTCCGAGTCAAGTGGGGGTAAAACGAAGATGTCGGAACTGGTGAATACAAAATTATTGCCCTTTCGCCAGTTTCACTAAGTTTAAGGGATAATCTCTTTGAGGGTAAAATCAACCCAAATCACTCCCACATCTCGATTGCTGGATTTTTGAGCCAAATCTTGACCTATTTTTTGCGGAATTGGTTGAGGTAGCTGCTCCCACCAGGGCTTATCACTTTTGTAACCAATCTGGAACATTACCGAGTTTGTACCAAAGTAATCCGCAAAATCGATCATTTCATTCAAAAATTCTTCGTAACTGGAGAATTTCTGAGTATCATCAATAAAGATAATATCGCCCCGGTAAGTAGGGGGTAGTTGAAATTTATTATAGTGCTTGAGAAAAAGTTGATAGCTATGATTGTATGATTTTACTTTCTCTTCCCAAACTTTCGCCAGTTCGTCTGTGACTGGTTCATTTTTACAGCCATCGCATTTGCTCCGATACCACTCTACATCAACACCAAACCCGATGATACTTGGATGATGTCCATACTGTTGGAAGGTTGCGTCAATTAGAAGCCCAATATCAGCAAAGCCCGATTCAACTTGTAAAAAAACTTGAATTCCCTGGCTATCAAAATAACTAAAATACTTTTCGTAGTTATCTTCCTCTGAAAAACGAATTTTTCCATTATCATCATTATACTTGCCAGCAGGATTTGGGAAACCCATTTTCATACCGCTATTTGTATCATCGAAAATAATTTCTCCAATTCCCCAGACAGCTACTGGAGTAGAGCCGGAGAAGTATCCAGTCATAGTTTTCATAGCTTTATCCCAATATTCTGGTTGAGGAAACGGCTCAATTCCGTAGGGGGATGAACGTACACCTGTCCACTTAATATTTGAAACACTAGACATTTTCTCTTCTCCAAGTGCAGTAAATCAAATTACATCAGATAAATAGTTGCAAACTCTTTGTTCTTATGCACTTTAATCAATTTGAGCATTCAATTAATGTTAGTTCGATCTGGACTTCTCCAGAACTGTTCCTACAACAAAGAAGTTGTCAAACTTTGATTTTTTCTGGGTTTAGAAGTCGGGTTTTGATCAAGATTGTCTGGTACTGCGGTTAGAAGATCGTAAACACCCGACTTCTGCAATCGCTGTCAAATTCACGTTCAATTACACAGATAGCGATCGCTCTGACTAACCCCAGAATTGATCTTCAGATAATCACCAGCCCAATCACAACTTAACTTAAGTAGCTCATCTAAACTTAAATCTTGCTGAATATTCCACAAAATCACACTTTTGTCACGACTCCCTGAGACAAGGGTGTTACCGTCACGGCTAAAACTGATACTTGAAACTTCATCCTTATGCAAATCCAGGTTTTTTTGCAAAGTACCATCTTGCTTCCAAAGTTTTACTGTTCCATTCTCACTAGCTGTGGCAATCGTATTACCTTGAGGGTTAAAAATGACTTTTTTGACTTTACTACCTTTACTTTCAACTAGTATAGTTTTTTGCAAAATACCGTCTCGCTTCCAGAGTTTAACTGTTCCGTCTTCACTTGCTGTGGCAATTATTTTACTATCGGGACTAATTGCAACTCCGTAAACTTCCCCATCATCTACATTTATGCTGTTTACCAAAGTACCATCTGGCTTCCATAATTTCACTGTACCGTCTTTACTAGCTGAAGCAATCAGTTGTTGATCATGACTGAAACTTACATCCCAAACCCGACTACTATGACCTCGGAGAGTGTTCTGTGAGATAATTCCCTTCAACGTGCCGTCAAGTTCCCACAGCTTCACGGTTGCATCGTCACCCGCAGCTATAATCATTTTGCCATCTGGACTAAAAGCAACTGTGCGAAACGCATCATGTTTATTAACTTCATTTAAATCTTGAAGCCATGTACCATCTCGCTTCCAAAGCTTCACCATTCCTTCCCCACCAGCAGAGGCAATTATTTGACTGTCGGGGCTAAAAGTCACTGCAAAAACGCGATCGCTATGTCCTTCGAGTATTTTCAATAAATTTCCATGTTTATCCCACAGTTTGACTTTCTTGTCCCCATCTGCTGTAGCAATGAATGCGCCGTCTGGACTGATGGAAACTCCGTAAACAGAACTGCTAAATCCAGAGAGAGTTTTTAGTGATGTGCCATCAAGTTTCCAGAGTTTAACCGTTTTATCTTCACTAGCGGAGGCAATTATATTACCTTGAGGGCTGAAAGCAACACTGTGAACTTCACCATTATGTCCGAAAAAAGTGTGTAATAAAATACCGTTTGACTTCCAAATCTTTACGGTTGCGTCATCACTGACTGAGGCAATAATTTGACTGTCGGGGCTAAAAGCCACTCCTCTAACCGCAGCACTATGTCCTTCAAGTGTTTTGAGCAATTTACCGTCGCTGACTCGCCAAAGTTTTACAGTTTTGTCGTCAGCAGATGTAGCAATGATTTTGCCATCGGGGCTAAAAGCTACTTTGTAAACCTCACCTTTTTCCTTATTTACTTCTAAGATTCTTTGCAAGCTGCCATCAAGTTTCCAAAGTTGAACTGTCCCATTCCAACCTCCGGAGGCAATCATTTTGCCATTGGGGCTGAAAGCTATTGTCGTCTGTTGACGAACATCTCCATCTGGAATTATGGTTTTTAACAATGTGCCATCAAACTTCCAGATTTTAACTGTTCCATCCCAACTTGCTGATGCAATCAACTTACCGTTGGGACTGATAGTAACTCCTTTAACCGCATCTGTATGAGCTGGGATTGTTTTAAATAATCTACCGTCTTGCTTCCAGAGTTTGATAGTCTTATCCTCACCACCTGATGCAATTATTTGACCATCGTGACTAAAAGCAACTGCATAAACCTGAGCATCATGCCCTTCGAGTGTTTTCAACAGCTTGCCATCTGGGTACCAAAGTTTGACAGTGTTATCCTGGCTTGCAGTGGCAATTATGGTACCTTGAGGACTGATTGCAACTGCGTCAACTGAACCCTTATGACCTAACAAACGGTTGTACTCTTTAATGTTGTAAAGCATATTTTGTAGTGCTTTGACAACCGTTGTCTGCGTATCTGTTTCTACCCAAGATAATTTCAATCGTTTGTATTGTTGCCCTGCCCTTATTGCTGCTGTCAGTCCCTGCAACTGTTGATTTGAGCTTAAATACGCTTGCGAAGATGCACTCAGAGCCTTAATCTCATTCTTTACTGAATTCTGCCATTGCCACCAAGCCACTCCTGCTAAACTCGACGCGAACAGTAAACCAATAGACAATCCCCAAATCGTTAATCTTCGCCTGTTCTTTTGGATTTTAATTGTGCGATCGCGCAGCTCCACACTCAACCCAATAAAACTCCTCTCCACAGCACTCAATTCTATAAAGCGTTTACTCTGCCAATCTTGTGCTTCTACAAGTGGCTTTCCTCTCAAGAGCCCTCCTTGATCACAACCGCTACTCTCCCAATTACGCATTGCTGAACGCAATTGTTCTTGCCAACGGCGAAAATCCCCGTCTAATTGCATCCACAAATTGAGTTGCAGCCAATTTTTAATTAGCGCTTCATGGACAATTTCCACGGTTTCCCAGCCAGTTTTCTCATCTCTTCCTGTGACTACTAAACGAGCATTCCCTAAGCGAGTTACCAAATCCCAATTTTCTTCACCCACTTCCTTGCGAGTGGCAACACGACGGGTATCTTCTGTCCCTTGTCCTGGATATACTAATTGAATAAAAATCCGCTGCGCTCTTTCTTTTTGCTCAAAATTCAGTTGGTTATATACTTGATCGGCATAACGAGCTAATGCTGCTTCTACTCCACCAATTTGATCGTAAGCAGCATGAGTTAACTGGGCATCCTGCTGTTTTTCCCACAGTTGAGTCAAAGCAAACTCCAGTAAGGGTAAATCTCCTGGTTCGTTACTTACCGCAGAAACAATACGTTCTGTTAATCCCTCTTCAATTGTTACCCCCAACAACTTAGCAGGCTTTTCTACCACCGCTTGCAGTTCTTCGTCCGTCATCGGAGCCAGTTTTAAATCTGCATACTGCAAAGCATCAGCGAAAGGACGATAAGACAGAGCAAGTCCTAAAAAATCTGCCCTGAGAGTGATGACAAAAGTAAAATTAGGACAACTATTAATTGCTTCTAGTAATCTATCTAGAAAAGCTTGGCGTTCTTGTGAGTTTCGACAAAGAGTATAAAGTTCTTCAAATTGGTCTGCGACTAGCAATAAACGGTGTTGAGGATTTTCAAACAGAATATCATCCACCACATCGAGCAAGCAATTTTCGCATTTTTGCAGGTCGATGGCAAGATTCCTAATTTCCCGCAAGCGTTCAGTGCGGTGATGATTGCCAACTTGTTTGTGTGAAATAATGGCAGTTGCAAGATTAAATAAAGGTCTTGAACCCGGACGAAAATCAATAATATGCCAGTTTTGTGTATCTCGCAGATGCTTCACCAAACCAGCGAACACCACACTAGATTTACCACTACCACTAGAACCAATCACCGCAACCAACGGTTGATTTTGTACCGCATTAACAAGCATTTTAGTAAAGGTTTCTCGTCCAAAAAAATACCGTGCATCTTGTTCTTGAAAAGCAAACAAACCACGATAGGGACTAATTTTACTGGGACGACGACCTAAATCTAACCAACTTGATGGGATTGTACCCGGATTTTGACAAATTACAGGCAACCAAGAAGCACCAGGAAATTCATTTTCTAATCCTTGTAGTTTTCTACGTGCAAGTTTTACTGCTAAATATAAAGAAAACTTTTCAATCGCAAAAAATTGTAAAAAATACTCAAAAAACTTCTGAGCAACCAGATTTGGGACTGGTTCCCGCATCACAATAACTGTAGGGATATGTAATAAAAGTAATTGATCTGCCAATCCCAGACCATCACAAGAATTAAATATTGCTAATTTTAAACCTTTTTCAATTGCTTGTCTAAGGGCTTCTTCTAACTGTTCAATAGTTAAATTATTGTTGTTATCCTTATCATTAATATAAATTCGCCCGGTTTTCCCTTCAGTTTGACTATGACCTGCAAAAAAGAGAATATCCCAACCTTGAGAATCCCAAAGATAGTTATTAAATACAGTTCGTGAAGGTTGAACAAGAAACTCAACTTCTGCATCTTCTAAGCTTTCTAAAAATCTGGCTTCTGCTTCCAAATCAATCCCTTGACTATTCCCTAAAACTGCTAAAATCCTCACTTTTTGTCGGGGAAATTTTGACTGTTTTGAATTTGTGACCCGTTGATATTCAAGTTGAGAAAGAGCAATTGCTGAACAAGGATAATCATCAAAAAAATCCCAGCAATGCCAAGGTAATCGTCGTAGTAATATATTATTAGTTTCAATAATTACTTGTATTTCTTCTGATAAGTGTAATGCCGATCGCAGTTTCCGATCAATGTTGAGAAAGTCTACAGATTTTAGCCAATCATTTAGAGATATTTGTAATTTTTGACTTAACTGATTAAAATCGATATCAGAAACATTAGTAATACCAGCGGCATCAATTTCTATTTCGTCATCTTCATCCATTGAACGTGAAGGCAGACGATTACACAAGGTTTGATAACCCATCTGCCAATTTTGATCCAGTGCAATTATTTCGACTGCTGGAGGTAAGGAAGCGATAAATTTTTCTGGAAGAGGATTCCCTACTTCCCACAATTGAGCAGTTACTTGCTTAAATCCTTGTTCCAAGTCACCATATCCCAGATTGATCACAACTAACTTACTCATGTAAATGCTTACCTACTAAAAGCAAAAAGATGATGTAGAAACTCACGCAGAATAATGGTTATTTAATGTAAATCTACCATCGGATTATTGTTAATTTCGGATAATTAAGCTCCATCTGCGATCATGCAGAACAAAAGGCATATTCTTCTCAAAGGCAGACAAGCAAGACAGAAGCGGGAAAAGCCAGATTTAACTTTGGTTATAGCAGGATTTTTGCATAAATTGAAAACGTTGATATTTACTCATCACTAATTTCATCGTCTTTCCCCAACTCTATTCCCAACTTCTCTACATATCGCAAAAACCGAAGTGTAACCGTGGAGAAAAGTACTAGCACCAACCGGACCGATTTCACCTCCACAGAAAAATCCTCCCACAGGTATATCTTTGATATAACGCCGAAATAATGTAGAATCAAAATTAGGCTTTCGATAAAGTCCTTGACCTCTACCCAAACAAGAAAACATTAAAGCACCCACAGGTGATGGATCTGAAGTTTTTTCTGCTCGATATTTTTTGAGCAAAAATTCTAAATCTTGGGCGGAAGTTTGAGCGTCACGCAGGTGAAATTGCAGTCTTTGTCCAGGACGTAGGTAATCACCAACGGCGATCGCACCAGTTGTTGGATCTACTCCCAAAATATTACGAATTAAAAAGTCTCCTGGGTGTAAATCTTGTTTAAATTCGTCCATCGCTACACCCACGAACAAAGAATTTTGAGCGAGGATTTTTTCTTCTTCACTTAAACTCGCAATCAAATCGCGCAACAAAATTAATGGTACCTGTTCGTCAAGTTCTAAAATTATGTTGCGATCGCACTTGCTAATTTGGTACGGAATACCAATTGGACGACAACCTTGAGCGACAATTGGATCTAATTTAATGTTACCAGCTAAAGCTACTCCTACAGTACCCTGATGATAAAGTTTATTGTTGCAAAATAAGGCGATATTATTTCCCATCTCACCACCGCTTGCTTGTCCTCCGACGGTGACAGAACCAGGATAAGCAAAATCCAAACCCTTTAACAAGTCATTGATACCACTTGCGAAGTTGCTTGAAAGCAAAATAAATTGGGGTGTAGGGTTCGGTGGTAAACCGATTAAATCTGTCCAAGCATCGGGTGAACTGTCTAAATCCGGCAACTCTTCAGCAATAATATGAAACGGACGAATATTTACCGATGGTAAACAGGCTAGAGTCAGCGATAAACCCGCTTGTGCTTCCAATTCTTGAGCTTGTCCCCAACCATTTGTACCCACAATACCATCTCCACTACAGCCAATTAATACGGGTACGTCTAGTTGTTGTGCAAGTAAAGGCAAAAGTCGCGAATACTCACTTGTAAAAGCAGACGAGATGAACACTAGTCCTAAATTTGGTTTTGCCGATAACTTAATTAAAGCTTCTTCTACAACTTCAGAAATTGCTGCTTCCAGAGAAGGGCGGGTTGACAAGACGTTTATCCACTGCATTTTATCTACCATGAGTTTAAAAATTGTTATATTTTGATGTTTTGAGGAATCATACTTTTGATTTTGATTTATATTTCTCTTCTATGCCCAGGAACCTTAACTGCATCTTACAATAATTGACTGTTTCGGTGGATTTATTCGGAAACTGGGGATGAAAACTTGGCAAAAATCTTCAAAATCTTAAAAGTTTAAGTTGGAGGCTCCATAGATCAGAATATTCGCGGTATTTTGATAGTGCCGCTTGACTACATCACCTTTACTGACGCGCAAAGGTAGGTAAAATGATTAATACCGTCAAACTGTCTTTGCCAAACTTTTTCTATACTTGTATTAAGAACCGTCTAACACAATAAAAGCCATGAGCGATATCAAAGATAAAATCCAAGAAGAACTCCAAGAAGCTCGCACTGTTTGCGATACTTCAGGAAGCAACTCCGCAGAGTGCGCTGCTGCTTGGGATGCAGTAGAAGAATTACAAGCAGAAGCTTCTCATCAGCGTCAATCTAAGCCCAAAAACTCCTTAGAGAAGTACTGTGATGAAAACCCTGAAGCTGATGAGTGCAGAGTTTACGACGACTAAAAATTAAGTTCGTCATCGTCATTGATGTATATTTCTTTTCCCACCCAAGCAACCAGATTCCTCCTCATGCTTTAGATAATCGTTTTTAAACTCACAAAAGTTTGAAATCTCATTGCGATCGCAATTTTATCCCCCATAAATCAGCATGAGGAACTAGTTACTTGGGATAGTCAGGGTGAGTTTTTTAGCTCCCCCTGAACTTCTACAGTGTATACAAAAGTCGTTAAAACCCTTATTCCACCTGGAATTATTGAAAATCCCAGTCTCATAAGACAAGTCGATTAAAATCGACTCCGTAAAATACTCACAATATTTTAGATACTTTACTTTTAAATATTGACTTTCTTGGTTAAAGTCTTTAATTGTATATAGTGAATAATCATGAATGATGTTTGGTTTCGCCCGTTAGTTTGGATGGACTACCGTTTGGCAGTTTTATTTACGGTATTGATTCCTTTAGTGTTACTTCTTTGGGCATTCGTTGAAAAAGCTGAAGCAATCCAACGTCTATTGACTATTTATTGGCGAGTCTCAAGTTTACTTGCAATTACACTTTATTTGATGATTGGTGGTTTTGGTGTCAGCTTTATTTCATCTTTAATGGGGCGTATCTTGATCCCAATTGCATTATGGTTCTGGATAGACTTAAATGATGAAATTCACTACGGTTCCGAGGGAGCATTAAAATTTGTTTTTACCTCTTGGCGTTGGGCTACAACCATTTATTGTATTTTAGGAGCGCTTGCAACGATTCCATTCCTAGGTTGTGCTTTTTCGGAAACGGTTCTCCAATCTTCTTACTGCAAAGTTTGGTTGGAAGCACCATTATTATTCAAAGAGTATTTCCATCCCAACACCAATACCGGATTATTAGGCTTTGTAGGTATCATCGGCTTAGTTTTCTACGTTCTTTGTCTAATCTATTTTGTAGCCGTCAAGCTCGGCAAGCAAGGACGTTCTGCTGCACCGCAGTAGGGGAGATGGGGAGATGGGGGATGGGGCTTGAGTCCGATAAAATTTACCTAGTAACGGGGAGTTCGGGAGAATTTTCAATTCTTACCCATTACCCATTACCCATTACCCATTACCTATTACCCATTCCCAATCATTATGAACAATCCAATTAATAAACGACTTGAACAATACACGACTAAACGTCCTCAAGAAGTCTTACTTGTAACGGTAGAAATAAACGGTGAACGAGACGAAGTTGCTATTTTTAGAGGCTTTTCTAGTTCTTTAATGCGTCCAACTCCTTTCGATCCTGATGTTCCCGTCATACCCCAACAGGCAAATATTATTACTATCGACCGTTTAAAAAGTCCTTATAATCCAGACTCACCTCAATATATCGAGCAAGGACTTTCTATAGAACAGATGCAAAGCTTACTCGTACAAGCCAACGTGTAAAAAATTTAAAATTCTTTAGGTAAATTTAAAATTTCCACTTATATATTATATTTATATTATATTTATGTTTATACAAGAGATAATACCCCTCTTAGGGTTGATATATTATCCAAAATGTCTTAAAGAAAATGTCAGCACTCTTTGTTTAATTTTCGTCTGTTTTTAATTCATTTTGCTCAAAAGCTAACCTATCGCTAGACAATACAACCATAATAGACTTGCAAAATTAGGATTCTTTGCAAAAAAAACAAAGTCTCTTTTACGCATAATGACCAACTTGTGGTAAGTTAATAAAAATAAACATAAGAAATTCAAATAAATAACTATATCTTTTTGGAGCCAGTTTAAGGTAACTTTTTAATCTTAATAGCATTAACAGGTATAAGAATTACAGCAGGCGCATATATCGATATTGCGTTTGATGTGAAAGTAGTTAAAAATCTTGCTTGAATACAGCTAGCCCTTGTGGTATTTAGCCAAATCCGAAGCTATCGTAAATCCTTAATCTCCTAATTTTTCCATTATGAACACAGCGGTGAGTCTACTAACTAAAGATGCTCCTCAAGCTCAAAAAGTAGAATCGAAAAAGCAAATTAATCGTCAAATGATTGCGATTCTCGACTTTGGTTCTCAGTATTCCGAACTAATTGCTCGTAGAATCCGCGAAACTCAAGTATATTCCGAAGTCATTTCCTATCGCACCACAGCCGAACAGCTTCGTCAACTGAACCCTAAAGGAATCATTCTTTCAGGTGGACCGAGTTCGGTTTATGATGCCAAAGCTCCCCATTGCGATCCCGAAATATGGCATTTGGGAATCCCGATTTTGGGTGTCTGCTACGGTATGCAGTTGATGGTGCAACAACTCGGTGGAGAAGTTAAAAAGTCCGATCGCGGTGAGTATGGTAAAGCCGCTTTGTATATAGACGACGCGACAAACTTGCTTACTACCGTTGAAGATGGTACTACCATGTGGATGAGTCATGGTGATTCGGTAATTACAATGCCTGCGGGATTTGAATTATTAGCCCATACAGCTAATACTCCAACTGCTGCGATCGCCAATCATGAAAAGAAACTTTACGGTGTGCAGTTTCATCCAGAAGTAGTGCATTCTGTGGGTGGATTCTCGCTAATCCGCAATTTTGTTCATCAAATTTGTGAAAGCGAACCTACCTGGACAACCGATGCTTTTGTAGAAGAAGCGATTAGAGAAATCCGGGCTAAAGTTGGTAACAAGCGAGTATTGTTAGCGCTCAGCGGAGGAGTTGACTCTTCGACACTGGCATTTTTGCTATATAAAGCCATTGGAGATCAACTAACTTGCGTTTTCATCGATCAAGGCTTTATGCGAAAGTTAGAACCGGAACGTTTGCTCAAATTATTCTCAGAACAGTTTCACATCCCGGTTGAATATGTCAACGCTCGCGAACACTTTATTAAAGCCTTAGATGGAATCACCGATCCAGAAGAAAAGCGACGCATCATTGGACGTGAATTTATCCACGCATTTGAAGAAACATCCAAAAAGCTTGGTCCTTTTGATTATTTAGCCCAAGGAACCTTGTATCCCGACGTAATTGAATCAGCAGACACCAATGTTGATCCGCAAACTGGAGAACGAGTAGCAGTCAAAATTAAGAGCCATCACAATGTCGGTGGTTTACCCAAAGACTTGCGTTTCAAATTAGTAGAACCCCTACGAAAACTTTTTAAAGATGAAGTTCGCAAGGTCGGACTTTGCGTTGGTTTACCAGAAGAAATTGTACAACGTCATCCTTTTCCTGGTCCAGGTTTAGCTATTCGTATTATTGGGGAAGTTACCGCCGAACGCTTAAATATTTTACGAGACGCTGATTTAATTGTGCGTCAAGAGATTAACCGTAATAATCTGTATAACAAATACTGGCAAGCCTTCGCTGTACTATTACCAGTACGGAGTGTAGGTGTAATGGGCGACCAAAGAACTTATGCTTATCCAGTAGTATTACGGATAGTTACCAGTGAAGATGGAATGACCGCAGACTGGGCGAGAGTACCTTACGATATACTCGAAGTCATTTCTAATCGGATTGTAAATGAAGTTAAAGGTGTTAATCGAGTTGTGCTTGATATTACATCCAAGCCACCTGGAACTATTGAGTGGGAGTAATTAATAAGAGTTAAGAGTTAGGAGTTAAGAGTTAGGAGTTAAGAGTTAGGAGTTAGGAGTTAGGAGTTAGTTGATGGTTGTTTTTCTCATAACCACTGTCAACTGTCAACTGTCAACTGTCAACTGTCTCCCCATCCCTAACGAGGAATCGGTAACTTAATCGTAAAAGTACTCCCCTGCCCCTCTCCACGGCTGAAAACGTCAATGGTTCCTCCGTGGAGTTCAACAATATGACGAGTAATTGCTAAACCCAATCCTAACCCACCTTTTTTTCTAGTTGCTTCTGCTTGACGATAGCGTTCAAAAACATATGGTAAAAATTCCCCATTAATCCCAATTCCCGTATCGGTGACAATAATCTGAGCATAGTTTGAGAAAGTTGATTTTTCTGTTCCCAAACCTTGTCTTTCCATCTCTTCCACCGACAAATTTACCTCAATTCGCCCCCCTTCTGGTGTAAATTTGATGGCGTTGGAAAGTAAATTTCCTAAAACCTGCTGTAAGCGGTTGAAATCACCTTGTATTAATGCAATTGAATTATTCAGAATAGATTTTATCTTAAATTCTATGTAAATTGACTTGACATTGGCAACAGGATATGCGCTGTCAATCGCGATTTGAACTGCCTCAATAAGATTAATTTGAGTTATGTCAAGCTGTATCGTACCTCGCAGCATACGAGAACTATCTAACAAGTCTTCTAGAAGTTTGGCTTGAGATTTGGCATTGCGTTCGATAGTTTCTAAAGCACGAATAGTCCCAGCTTGATCGAGTTTACGAGTTCGTAGCAATTTTGCCCAACCGAGAATCGCATTTAATGGCGATCGCAAATCGTGTGATACCATAGCCACAAAATCGTCTTTACTACGGTTAGCGGCTTCGGCTGCGGTGCGGGCTGTTTTTTCGCGCTGTAAAATCTCCCTACGTATGGCTTCTAACTGTTTGATCTCGTGAATATCAGTACTAGTGCCAAACCAGTTTAAAATCTTTCCTTGTTGATCTTTCATGGGTAACGCTCGTATTAAAAACCAGCGATATACCCCGTCACTACGACGATAGCGCATTTCTGCTTCGTAATTTTCGCCTTTACTCAGTGCTTGATTCCATAGTTTGCTCACTGACTCCACATCATCTGGATGCAACAACTCTAACCACCCGAAATTCATCGCTTGTTCAATCGGTTGTCCGGTATATTCAAACCAACGTTGACTTATATACTCGCATTCTCCTTGAGGATTGCAACACCAAACTATTTGCGGTACAGCTTCGGATAAAAAACGATAGCGTTGTTCACTTTGACGTAACTCTGCTTGGGCTTGTTTACGCTTGCTGATATCAAGAACAAAACAAACACTGTAACCGGATACTTTTCTACCTTCGATGGTGGCAATTGCTAATAAAATCGGAATGCGAGTTCCATTTTTGTGGAAATACTCTTTTTCAAAAGGTTTACACACTCCATTAACTTGTAATTCTTGTATTCTCTGAGCATCGAGTTGGGAATATTCCCCAGGAGTCATCCGATTCCAATAAAGCAAACCTGCTTCTAATTCCTCACGAGTGTAACCAAAGGTTTCTAGAAAAGCATCGTTTGCTTCGTAAATTTTACCCGTAAAGTCACCAAAATAAATTCCTACGATATTTGATTCAATAATTGCTTTAAACTTCGTTTCACTCTCACGTAATGCAGCTTCAACTTGTTTAGTTTCGCTAATGTCACTTATCGAACCTACTATTCGCACCGGATTTTCTATAGCATTCCGTACAACTAAACCTCTATCGAGTACATTATGATGAGCATCAGCAATTAAAATTGGGCTACCAACTCGTTTTCCCACAGTTCTTTCGTAGAAAGCAACAAAAATATTGATACCCAATACTAACAGTAATAACCACAATTGTGGACCAGAAATAGTAACTGGTTTGCTTCCTTGGATAATTCTTTCAATTGCACCTTGGAGAATTTCAAAACAAGCAATTGCTAAAAATGCCGCAATTCCTAAAGCTCCTACAGCTTCAAATTTTTGATGTCCGTAAGGATGTTCTCGATCCGG
>JBHJOU010001023.1:0-3210 GCA_050329355.1 Rivularia sp. (in: cyanobacteria) | reverse complement strand
TATAGTGAATTAACTTGATGCAACCATAATCAACAACAAAAACAGCATTGGCAACTTCATTTTGATAAAAAAGTATTTCACCATCAGCTAAATTATGATGAGTCATGGCAGCGAGTAGGGTTTTTGGCAAATCTTTGGTTTTAAAGCTACTCATGGTTATGTAATTTCATTAATAAAAGCAAGATGCTTGAATTTCACATTTAAAGTCTTTGGGTTTGACTTTAACGACAATTTAAAGCTTTTTCTGATTAGTTAAATGAATTTAAGTTGAGAATCAGTTTAGAATTTCTGTTAATAAGGCTGGAAAATCTTATAAAAGCTAGTAGCAGGTTTTAACTTGCCAGAAAACCTCTGATTAGTTGTTCTAAATATTCTGAAGCACTTGTCTTACTCAAAGCTAAAATTAAGATTGTGGAATGCGAAAATTAATTATATTTTTAAAAAGGAAGAAAGAAAGAAAGATAAATATAGATGATTATTTTGGTAATGGGTGTTTCCGGTTCGGGAAAAACTACCGTTGGGAAGAAACTTGCGGAATCTTTAGGTTGGGAATTCCGCGACGCTGACGATTTCCATTCCCAGGAAAATGTTGAAAAAATGCTGCACGGTATCGCGTTGGATGATGGAGATAGATTACCTTGGCTGCAAAAAATTCAAGATGTAATCAAAGAGTATTTATCAGAAAATAAAAATTTAGTTTTAAGTTGTTCGGCTTTGAAGGAAAATTACCGTCAGATGCTTTTGGTAAATAAAGAATCAGTAAAATTAGTTTATCTCAAAGGTTCTTTTGATTTAATTCAAAAACGCTTACAAGAACGTCTGAATCATTTTATGAGCGAAAAACTTCTTAAAAGTCAATTTGATATCCTTGAAGAGCCAACAAACGTAATTGTAGTAGATATTTCAGAACCTCTTGAAGCTATTGTGCAAGCAATTAGAGAAAATTTGTGATCAGCAAGCCGATGAGAACAAGTAAATAATTCAAATAATTCAAATAATTCAAATAATAAAGACGTTGCATTGCAACGTCTCTACATGATGAAATTAAAAAACTAAATTTGATGTTCTTTGAGAAAACTTTCTATTTCCAAAGCTGTGGGTTGGGAAGCGATCGCACCTGGTTTAAGTGTAGTTAAAGCCCCTGCTGCACAAGCGTAAGCGATAATTTTTTTGGCAATTTCTGGGTTGTTTAAATTTTGTACACCATGATCTAACAATTGGTGAACGAAGCCTGCGACAAAACTATCCCCTGCACCAGTTGTATCAACTACTGGTACAGAAAAAGCGGGGAATTTATCTTCGTTTTCACCCAAACAATAAGCACAGCCTTTGTCTCCATCAGTGACTAATACCCCTTCCACAGAATGGAGACGATAAGTAATTGCCCCAGCATCGTGAGTATCAAATAATAATTCTGCCTCTTCCTTAGCGAGTTTGAGAAAATCGACTTTTTTAATTAGTTCGCGAATTTGATCGGGAGCAGCATCAGGATTAGTCCAGAATACCGAGCGCCAGTTGACATCGAGCAAAATCTTCACATCGTATTGGGAAGCTAATTCCAAAGCGCGGTGAACTGCTGCACCACTATCGGGATAAGCTAATTCTAAAGTTCCTAGAACCAAAAAATCAGCCCCGGCAAATAATTCTTCCGGTAATTCTCCAGCCTTGAGACGAGTATCAGCAAATTCGGTGGTTTCGTAATCCTTGAATCCGGCAAAAACGCGATCGCCATTTTGTTTCCGCACTACTAAAACCTGACGAGTCGGTGCTTGGGGATGACGCTGCACTCCGGTTGTATCTACACCAATTTCCTCTAAAAGCCCTTGTAAGTTATTTCCAGCTTCGTCTTCACCTACTACACCGATAAATGCTGAGGGTGTTCCTAACTTTACTAAACCACAAGCAACATTAGCTGGCGCACCTCCGGGATAAGCAGTCCACGACTCGACCTCAGAAGGCGATCGCCCTAACTGGTCGGCAAGCATATCATATAATATTTCACCCAAACATAAAACACGGGGATTGCTCATTTCATTTGATTTTTAAAGTTAAATTCTGCATAAAACCTACAATAATATTTACCATTCATTTGGCAATGGTTCATACAATTAAACAGCAAAATTCATTCATAATTGTGTTCTATTGCTCTTGTGCCAAAGGTTTTTAAGGGCGATCGCGTTATTTTTATTTATTATATGTAGTTAAAATAAATACTTATATAAAATACTGTATCGCGGTCTACTTAAAACATAAAGAAAATATAGACAATCGTATTGCATTAAACACTTGAAACGCCTAGCTTTCATACAATCTTCTACAATGGGAAAGAGCAATTAAGTACATTTACCACAAATAAGGGAGGATGAATTTAAAATGGCTGGTGGCGAGTCTCAGACCCCTGTTAGTCTGTCAGACCGAGAACTGCAAATTATCGACTTAGTGGCCACTGGCTTAACTAACCAACAAATTGCAGTCAAACTAGAAATAAGTAAGCGTACTGTTGATAACCATATCAGCAATGTTCTTACAAAGACCGGAACTGAAAACCGAGTAGCTCTTGTCCGTTGGGCTTTGCACTGGGGTAAGGTCTGTTTAAATGATGTTAATTGCTGTCCTATTCCTCCTCGGCAGGATTAAACAGCATTACTACAGTTATTTGTCAGTCTTGATTGATTGCTGCTAGTTGTTCTCCTCACGCTTCACTTATCTTATTTATGGTTGTTTTTTCCTTGACGCGCAGTAATTACAGGGTATTGGTCTACTACGCGCTCTATTGTTAGCAGCAATCAATCCCCGTCCGACTAGCAACGGACGGGTACACTTTCATTTTTTATGTTAATCGCTATTAAAAAACTCAAATTTTTGATACCTAAGTAGTCAAGCCTTAATTATTTATATAATTACCACTCAGTTATAAAACTATTCCCCCCAACCCCCCAACCCTATCTAAACTTAAAATTTCTGGAAAATTAATTAATTTAATTATAATAATCAACAAAAATTAGTAATAATTGCTTTTGCTGCTTGCTACATTGAGAGTGGAATATATTTTGCCCGCGTCAGGTGGGGGAGCAATATTGGTATGAATACCTCAACTTTTGCCAAAGATAGCGACCTATCCTTTGATTTTTTGAATTTGGATTTAATTTCACCCTCTCCCACACAAGATAAGGATTTACTCGATGGGCTATCCTTTATTCCTGGGTTAAA
>JBHJOU010000865.1:0-2080 GCA_050329355.1 Rivularia sp. (in: cyanobacteria) | reverse complement strand
TGTTAACTGTAGTACATATTAACGCGATGTAAGGGACTGTGGAGGTGTGGATTTCTCGCTTTTTATTTTCTTTTCTATAATTTGTAATTTGTCTTTTGTAATTTGTCTGAGGTAAATATGAGGTTATCGGCAGAAATTCACAAAAATTCAAAGCAATACATCATTTTCAATTTGACAACTATCACAGAAGTCGGGTTTTTACCAGAATTGTCTGTTACTACGCCGGATTTATCCTAAAAACCCGACGAATTACCCCAATACAGTTTCCGTTCAGAATTTAAGCAGCAATCGAATTCGTGAACATCTAACTCACCTTAAATCAGTGAACAGTGAACAGTGAACAGTGAACAGTGAACAGTAAACACTCTTAGTATGGTGTTCTATTTAAACCAATACTCCAAGGCTAACCACCTTAATAGGGTGGGGGACTAGCCCTTTTGTTGTATAAACGTGACTGATAACTGATAACTGATAACTGATAACTGATAACTGTTAAAGTTAACAGCAATACAATTGATTGCATCAAAAAATAAAATATCAACCAACTGTACAAATTGCTCTTAATTTAATTTTTAAGTAAGTAAGATTATGAATATCATTTAAGATATTGAACTCATGCAGGAGTTTTCCGTAGTGAATCGACTGCATTCTGGAGTTGTTTATATATAATATATTCCGTGAAAGGAACCGCAACCAATATGAAAGTTAGCTTGTTGCCCGAACTAAATGATCGCAATCTAGATGTAAATCAATCAAGCTCTCAACGTCAGTTGGCAGTTTCTCTGACTGCTCAGGTAGAAAACCTCGATCGCAATGTTCCCCTGAACTTATGTTTGATTCTAGACCATAGCGGTTCCATGAACGGTCGTCCTTTGGAAACTGTCAAAAAAGCCGCAAATCGTATTGTTGATCGACTTAAAAATGGCGATCGCCTTAGTATTATAGTTTTCGATCACCGGGCTAAGGTACTGGTTCCCAATCAGGTAATTGAAGATAGAGAAGGTATAAAACAAAAAATAAATCGTCTTAGTGCGGATGGTGGAACTTCCATTGATGAAGGTTTGCGTTTGGGAATTGAGGAATTAGCAAAGGGTAAAAAGGAAGCAATTTCTCAAGCTTTTTTATTAACTGATGGTGAAAACGAACACGGTGACAATAATCGCTGTCTCAAATTCGCTCAATTGGCTGTAGATTACAGTCTAACCCTGAATTCTCTAGGATTTGGCGATAATTGGAACCAAGATATTCTGGAACAAATCGCTGATGCTGGTGGTGGTAGTTTGTCTCATATCGAACAACCAGAGGAAGCAGAAAATAAGTTTAATCAGCTTTTTAGCCGTATTCAAACCGTCGGTTTAACCAATGCTTATCTACTATTTTCTTTAATGCCCAAAATACGATTAGCAGAACTTAAACCAGTTGCCCAAGTATTTCCTGATACTATTGAATTACCAGTACAACAGGAAGCAGACGGACGTTTTAGCGTGCGTTTGGGTGACTTAATGAAGGATAGTCAAAGAACAGTTTTAGCAAATATTTATTTAGGACAGTTACCCGAAGGTACTCATACTATTGTTCAACTACAGGTTCGTTACGATGACCCAGCAAGTAATATGACAGGGTTACTTTCGGAAACTATCCCTGTAGAAACTCATGTAGTTCAATCATACCAACCTGTAGTCAATCCTAAAGTTCAACCCCATATTTTAGCATTAGCCAAGTATCGGCAAACCCAGCTTGCAGAAGCTAAACTACAACAAGGCGATCGCGCTGGTGCAGCCACCATGTTGCAAACCGCAGCTAAAACAGCTTTGCAAATGGGAGATAATAATGCAGCAACAGTTTTACAAACTTCTGCTACCCGCTTACAATCTGGAGAAGAACTATCAGAAGCAGACCGTAAAAAAACCAGAATTGTCTCTAAAACTACATTACAAGATTCTTGATTTATTTACACAGTGGACAGTTGACAGTGGACAGTTGACAGTTGTTTTATTAACTCCTAACTCCTAACTCCTAACTCCTAACTCCTAACTCCTAACTCCTAACTCCTAACTCCTAACTCCTAACTCCTAACTCC
>JBHJOU010000354.1:0-11547 GCA_050329355.1 Rivularia sp. (in: cyanobacteria) | reverse complement strand
ATTTGATTAAATGCAATTTCGGTTTGTTCTCCTGTATCTGTATCATATGGTTGTGATTGATAGGATAGCAAACGTTGAAGTTCCTCAAATTTATCTAAAGAGAATACGGCACCATTGGCGAGAGCAGTTTCTTTGTGAGCCTCTGCAATCATAGCTTGAAATAAACAAGCGTTGGAAAGATTGACCAAATCGAGGTTTACTCCTAATAGGTTAGCACCTGTGAGATTAGCACCAGTAAGTTTAGCATTTGTGAGATTTGCGTTTGCTAAATTTGCACCTGTTAAATCAGCACCAGTTAGGTTTGCATCGGCAAAATTTGCACCTACTAAACAGGCATTTTTTAGCTGAACATTTGATAAATCTGTATTAGTAAAATTGACTTGGGTTAATATTGCTTGTGTTAAATCGGCTTTTGATAAATTGAGGAATGTCAAAGATTTTTCACCAATTCGCACTCTTGTAATATCTGGATGAAAAACTGCCGTTTTCGCAATCAATTTCATTAGTGCTTGGGGTTGAAATTCTGTTAATAAAGTTGGATTTCCGCAAGGTGAAAAAGTTTGTTTTGTTTCTCGGTAACAAGCACTCAGTAATAAAAATACATTTATTCCCACTGCTGCATTTACCTGTTCTACATTTACGGAGTTTTGCAGTTGTTTAAAATATGACCAAGCTTGATGTGCTATTCCTTGATCTAACCAACGTCCGCGACAGTAAGTGTACCAAAATGATTGTAAACGATTGCATAATAATTCAAAGGAGAATTTAAATTTATGGTTTTGTTCTCTTCGTAATCCCTCAATCACAAGTTCTTCGATTTCTGGGGTAAGAATACCGTAACCAAGTAAATTATAAAGATGTTCAGCAACAGTTTGGGGAGAATCTAGAGCAAAAATCATTTCTCCATAATCATTGCGATCGCGTTTTGTCAAAGCTTTTAATTGACTAATTATTGCTTTCGCACAAAGGTATTCTCCTAACTGAGAGTGAGAAAATTGGGCATTGGATAATGGTTTAAAATAAAATGCTGATAGTTTACTAAAATCATCTGTTAAATTAATCTTTTTCTTCCCAGATAATAAAATTTTCAGCGCTACAGATTGTATTTGATCAGATAATTCTTGAGGATGAATAGAATAACCCAATAACCATTGATCAATACCCTCGTAAATCTTCCATAATACTGTCGCGCTGTTAGTGATTTGAGGATTAGTCGCTAGTTGTAATATTTCATCGTCAAGTAATTTATTGCTGTGTAAAACTGCGAGTAAATATAAAGTTAAAGGATGACGGACAAATTGTGAAAGTAAAAAGTGAGAGTTTTGAGAAAACGCTTTATTTGTTTTTAGTAATGTAAATAAGTTTTGAGCAACAGTCATCGATTGCACTTTTGATGAATTGGCAAACCACTGCTTCCATTCATCTTGTCCCCAAGGTTGAATCTTAATTCGCTGTAATTTTGATGCGGCTTTACTAGCGATATCCTGTAATATCCAACTTTGACTAGTCAAAATAATTTTATGTCTTTTTTGCTGTTGAAACTTAAATAATTGCTGGATAAAAATGGCGTTTGCAGCACTATAATTAGACAATTCGTTTAAACCATCAAGTATTAATAAATATTTATGATCAGCAACTTTGAGCCAATCAGATAAGTTGATTGTGTTGTTATTTATTAAAGCAGATTCAAGAGTTTCTAAAAAAGTTTCTCCGACTTCAATATCACTGAGATTAATTAAAATCGGCATCCAATCTGGGTAAAACTTTCGTGCTACCCTTGCGGCAAATATTTGACAGAAACTGGTTTTTCCATAACCACTATCTGACTCAATTACAGTAATTGTTTCTAAATCTTCTAACTGAGAAACCACCCACTTCATTAAATCCACTGGCTGATAATTTCCCTTTAGAGGAATACCTTTGGGTGGAACGTATACATCTTTAAGAGAAAATGATTCTATTAACAGTGGTTCACCGAGTTTTTTGATTAAGCTAGCGCGATATTTTTGTTTGTTAAAATCAATTTTATCTTCCGAACTCCAATGAATTTCCGTAGTTCTTAATTCCAGAGAATTGCCGATTTTAAAAAATTTTTGTAATTGAACTAAAGTCACCAGATTTTCGCTGACAACTACAATCAAATGTCCCAAAAGTTTATATTCTAAACGTCGAATAATCAATTCTGCTTCTACTTTTGGAACGGTATTGGCAACTAACCAAGCTACAGCAATATAATTAATCTGTTGCACAAAAGAAGAATTAGTAATCTTGTGTAACGCTTCTTCCGCTTGTACATCGTTGAGTTTTTCACCACGGAAAATTTTGATAAAAGCTTGCAAATGCTCATCCCGCAAAGCTTTTACCGAACCATTAGCAAATAATTTTTCTTCTTGTCGCCTTGTTCCTTTATTCTTCGGTAATAAAGTCCTTTCCAACCAAATCCGTGAAAGACTTTCTTCCTCAATTAAAACTTCTTCTAAAGCTTGTAAATAAGCAACTTGAAAAGCCAACCAAGTCGCTTCATTACGCTTAAAAGGCTTATTTTGTCCCAATACGCCCAAAATACTCTGTGTTAACCGAGCAAATACACCAATTTCATCCCAAACAACCCCTAAAGGAAGTTCCATAACTTCTGCTAAAGTACATATATCAAACGGTAAGGGGCTTCTAACTTCCATATCCCGAATCATTCGCAACGCTACACCCGTTATTTGTGGTTGCGAAAACTCTTTTATTTGACTTATTTCGATATAGTTTTCTACTAACCAATGTCGAATACTCAAGTTCATTTAAATACTCAGTCGATGTAAGAGTTAGGAGTTAGGAGTTAGGAGTTAGGAGTTAATAGTTAGGAGTTAGGAGTTAGGAGTTAATAGTTGGGAGTTAGTAGCACCGGAGTTAATAAAATAATTATTTCTCCCCATCTCCCCATCTCCCCATCCCGAAAGTCTCCTTGTCTCCCAATCTCCCCATCCTCCCATCCTCTTGTTATTTGTACAAAAACTATGAGCGATCGCCCGATAAAATTATTGTTAATTGATTCTGATCCGATTTTTAGATTGGGATTACGTCAAACTCTCGAAGAATTCCCGGAATTGCGAGTTGTAGCAGAAGCCGAAACCTACACCAGCGCATTGCAAATTTTAGCAGAATTAGCACAGATTGACCCCAATCGAGTAAATTTGGTAATTTTAGAACCAGATAACAATCGTTCTGCAAATCGCCAAGAAATGGGTTTACAACTGATTAGACAGTTGAAAAACCAATACCCAAATTTACCCATTTTACTTTTGTGTCATATTCTCCAACCCGGAATGCTTATAGCTTTAAAAGCTGCGGGAGTAAACGGTTATTGTCCCAAGGGTACACCCGTTTCGGAATTAATTGTTGCCATGGAACAAGTTGTACAAGGAAATTCTTATTGGGTTAATCAAATCCAAGAATTCGCAGAATGGGAAAATGGAAAAATTCAGCGGAACAAAGATAAATATCAAAACTCCCTAATTAATAAATTACGCAATAATTTGCACGGTTCGGGAACTAATTATATCAAAACTAGCTTGAAAGAAGTTACCACAGAACTGCAAATCCCCGGATTAACATTACTAAATAAAGCTATTTTAGCAGGAAGACGAAGAGAACTAATTGCAGCACAATGGTTGCTCGATAATTTATTCGATTCATCACAACCGCAACAGCAACCCGCACAAAATTATTTTACTCGTGCTACTGAATTACCATTACCCAAACCAGATAGCTCTATTGTCGTGCGAAACTCTACGAGCAATCCTTTCGCTCCCCCTTTACTTAGCCCCAGAGCTTTACAAGCAACATTATTTGCATCTTGTATTAATAAACTGCAATTCAATTTACAAAATGTAACAGATATTCCTTTAGAAATAGATATTTTACGAGAAGATAAAAAGCGAGAATTACTTTATTTATTACTACAAAAATTTGCTGATTCTCTTGATGAATTGCGTAATTCGGAAATAGAAAATCATCGATTAAATGAAATAAAATATATTTTGTTATCAGATATATGGCAAGCAGCTATCAAAGATTTTTTTGGTAAATTTACCAGAATAAAAACAGCAGGGATAGAATTAGAAATTGTTAATATCTTATTAGAAGATGCGGGAATAGTACAAACAGGAATTATTAATAAAATTCCTTTGATAACTGAATTATTATCTTATTTAATATTTCAAACAGAATTATATATAGATAATACATCTTATTTACCCGGTAGTGAAGAAGCCAACGAACACGCTACCATGATATTAGAAAATATGCTGATTCATCTCGCTAATGCCGTGATGCAGCCATTGTTAAATAGATTAGCCGATACAGAAATTATCAAAAAAGATTATTACAACCGTCAATTAATTTCTACCAGAGAAATCGAACGCTTCCGAAACGATTTATCCTGGAAATATCGCTGGCAAAATTATGTCGGAGAAGCTCAAAAAATATTCGAGAGTCGTTACGAATTATTCGTGTTTGCACCTCGCGGAATAGCCAAACTTTTTGT
Organism: Rivularia sp. (in: cyanobacteria); assembly: GCA_050329355.1. Classification (GTDB taxonomy): domain Bacteria; phylum Cyanobacteriota; class Cyanobacteriia; order Cyanobacteriales; family Nostocaceae; genus Rivularia. Next base: position 7,013 of record JBHJOU010000354.1, on the reverse strand, counting down.
ATATGCACCCCGTAACAACGAATTAACTCAACTCGGAGGAATTCCTTTATTAGTAACATTATTACTAGAATTTCGAGATGCAGCCACACCTCGTTTACAATCCCTATTATCCTTTTTAGGTAACGGTGTAGTTTTCTTTCTCACCCGTATAGTTGGTAGAGGAGTTGGTTTAATTGTTCGTGGTGTTCTTCAAGGTATTGGTAGTGCTACTTTACCAGATAAGAAGAGTAATCGGGAGTGAAGGGACAAGGGGACAAGGGGATGGGGGGATGGGGGGATGGGAAGATGGGGAGAAATTAACAGTTATCAGTTATCAGTTATCAGTTAACAGTTATCAACCAACCACTATCCACCATCAACCATCAACTGTTCCAATTTCTTAAAAAGTGAAAAACACTATCCCAAAAATCTTGCGATCGCGAATTTTCTAATCTTTGCTTTTTCCACTCTGATGCTGTTTTTTCGACTATTTCTGAAAAGCTTGAATAAACTGGAGATAAATTAGCTAATTTATCAATTTTAATTTTTTCACTAATCGCTAAGGCAATTATATTGATTAACTCTCTTGCTTGAGAACCGAATATTGATGCTCCTAAAATTTCACCATTACGATGAACTATTATTTTACAAATACCTGTAATTTCATCTGTCAATTGAGCAGATTGTAATGTTTTAAAATACTGTCGCAAAATTAAAATTTCATCTTTAACATATCTATTTTTAGCTTGTCTTTCCGTTAAACCAACTTGCGCTAACATTGGTTGAGTCAAAATTCCCCAAGGAATAGCTCGATAATTGATTTCATATCTAGGGAAAAACAAAGCGTTTTTTATCGCAATTTTCGCTTCGTAATCAGCAATATTTGGTAAATTATAACCACCAATAACATCTCCACAAGCGTAAATTCGAGGATTGGTTGTTTGGAGCTTTTTATTCACTAGTAAACTGCGAGAATTATACTTTACTCCTACAGCAGCTAAATTCAATGATTCTATAAAAGGTTTTTCTGCAACAGCCACTAATATTTCATCGGTTTCGATGGCTGTATTTCCTACTTGTAGCCATTTTTTATCTTCAATTAACCGAACTTGAGTTACGGTAGTTTGCGTAAAAACTCTTATTCCATCAACTTCTAACTGTGCTTGTAGTAACTGAGCAATTTCTGAATCAAGGGGATAAATAATATAAGGACTATTAACTATAAAGGTAACTTTGTAACCCAACCTTGCTAAAACTTGAGCAATTTCCACACTTTGGGGTGTACCACCAAGAATTACCCACTTTTTCGGGGGCTGGGAACTGCCTAGAACCTGCCAAATATTCGATAAAGTCAAAAACCCCGTTTGCTGCAATCCATCGATTTGTGGAACCCCTGGAACCGAACCTGTAGCAAGTAAAAAATTACGTGCAGTTAATTTACGGTTATTAACAATAAAATTTAAGTTTGAATTTGAATTTGAATTTGAACTTAAATTTGAATTTGAATCCGATGAAGCTTGAAAATAGCCGCTACCCAGAATAACATCAACACCTTGAGCCGCTAAAAAAGCCGGTGAAAGCTGTTCTCGAACATTCGTAGCCACAGCAGAACCCCACAGCAGCGCTTTTTCCAAAGAAACTTGATATTCTTGCTCCCCATCACCTTGAGTACAAACACCAAAGCGAGTTAAATCATTAATTTTACGAACAAAATTACTAACTTCCCCGATACCTTGAAGTTGAATCAAATCATGACGAAACTGCGGTTCAACCAAAGCAACCTTTGCTCTTCGTTGAACAGCTTTCAAAGCAGCCTCCTGTGCGGTAAGACTACCACCAATAATCACGATATCGTAATCAAAAGACATTTAAGGTCAAAGGTTTAAGGTTTAAGGTTTAAGGTTTAAGGTCAAAGGTTTAAGGTCAAAGGTTTAAGGTTTAAGGTTTAAGGTTTAAGGTTTAACAAATCCTAACTCCTAACTCCTAACTTTTAATCCAAAATCTCCCTTATTCCTTGTACTAAACGCTGATTCTCCGATTCCAAACGTACTGCTACCCGAAAATAGCGATCGCCTAATTCGGGAAAACTTAAACAGTCGCGGATCAGGATTTGATGGTGCTTAAGTAATTTGTGCTGTAACTCTGAAACCGAATGCCTTGACTCTACTAATAAGAAATTAGCAGCACCTTCAAGCGGCTGCAAGCCTGGGATATCGGCTAAAGCTGCAAATAAATCATTTCTCGCTTTTGGTAGCCATTCCCAGGTTTGCTGCTGAAATTCTTTGTCCTCTACCGCCGCGATCGCAACAGCAACAGCTAAAGAATTTACCGCCCAAGGATCGCGCCAAGTTTGCCATTGTTGTAATCGCTCTGGATCAGCAATGGCATAACCCAAGCGCAATCCGGGAACACTGTAAAATTTGGTCAAGGAACGCAAAATAACTAAATTAGGATATTCCTGCACCACATCAATCAGGCTTTGTTGCTCCGAAGGATGCAGAAAATCCATAAAAGCTTCATCCACTACCACTAAAGCAAATTCTTTCAGGTAAGGTAATATTCCACCCCGTAGGAATAACTTGCCCGTGGGATTGTGGGGATTGTTCAACAATAGTCCTTTGTCTTTTGTCGTATTCAATTTGTCAAGAATCAATGACAAATCTGGGATAATTAACGACATAGGAAACTCCAACACTTCAGCATTGAATGCTCTCAAGGCTCGATAGTAGTCGCCAAAGGTTGGAGTTATCAGGACTGTCGCGGCAACTTCTGCTAATTCCCGGCCTGCCCAAGTAAGTAATTCTGCTGAACCGTTACCCGGCAAAATAAACTCAGGAGGCAGGTTGTGAAAGCGACCCAGAACTTGTTTTAATTCGCTGTAATCTGGGTCTGGATAGTGCCGTATATTACCCAAATTGGACTTGATAGCCAAAGCAGTACTATCGGTAGGTCCCAAAGGGTTAATACTGGCAGAAAAATCCCAAATAGCATCACGGGGACAACCAGCTACCGCTGCTGCCCAAGCTAAATTTCCCCCGTGTTTCGGTTGCCGCATCAAAAAAAGGTTTAGTAACTCAAGAAAGTTTACTCTTTTGGGGGAGCAACTCTTTCTCTAAAGAGTTTACCAGCGGAGAAAGCAGGAACCTTCGTTGCTGGAATTTCCATTTTCTCATTAGTTTTGGGGTTGCGTCCTTCCCGTGCTTTACGCTCGCGAGATTCAAAAGAACCGAATCCTACTAGCGTGACTTTATCGCCCGAAGAAACGGCTTCAACGATAGTCTCTAAAGCAGCGCTTAAAACTGCGTCGGCTTGCTTTTTGGTGACGCTAGCCTTTTCAGATACAGCATCAACTAATTCACCTTTATTCATGTCAAACTCCGTATCGGTTTACTGTGCGTTTGGGTGCAGACACCCCTGATGTATCCTTGCTTGCATCCTTGGAAAGGAGATTGTTAAAAGTCCTGCTTTTTGAGTATTTATGCTTAAAACCGCCGTAACTCCCATCAGCTAGACTTTTCAATGAATCATTCTAAGGTGTTGTAGCCCTAAGTGGATACATAAAACGATTATTTTATATAGTTTTCAGGATTTTTCATATCCAAAGCGGAATTTTTGTACTCAAAATATTCTGCTCAAAGCGACAATTTTCCAGTTGGGATACTTTGTTTAAGGGGTAACAGCCGAAAAAACCATGGCTAGCAATAGGGGGAGTAAAGCTAGTAGGATAAACAGCGAAAAACAAGATTTTAGAGGCAATACAGAGAATAAATGTTTTTCTCAGAAGCTAATTATGATGATTTTTTAGTCTTGACAAATTTTTGCTTTTTTATCTTAATTCCTCATCAATTAAGATTTAAAATTTTTTATCTAATTAATTACAAAAGTAAAGTTTTAGTTATAACTTTTGTAAAGTTGTGTGTTGATTTAATAGTTTTGATATTTTGCGATAGCTTCGCTTACACTACGTGAACGCGATTGGGTAGCGAAATTTATTTTTAATAGTATTTTTCCTAATGTAGAGACGTAGCAGTGCTACGTCTCCATATCTTGCGGAATGACGCAAAAGCCCCGTACATCAAAAATTTTGTATAAACTTGTATAAAAAAGATTAATCAAATCAACAGAAGTCGGGTTTTTCTAAAAAACCCGACTTCTCACCCAACGAATCAATCCACAATTATGATTCGTTGGGTTTCTAAGGTAAATATCTAGCGTTCACTTTATAAAAACTCGACTTCTCACCCAAGGGAAAAGTGTCCGATAAACACTGGTTTGTCCGCAAACGGATGGAGACGTAGCAGTGCTACGTCTCTACATGGATTTGGAATTTTTAACAAATTAATTTAATTCTGAGGCAACTTCAACCCGCCATTCTGTAACATCCTGCGTACTTCCGGACTAGGTTTGTAATTGTAGCCGTAAGAAGAATTTTGGGAGTCATCCATCACTTGGGGTGTTAGTAAGACGATTACCTCATTACGCTGATTATTCTTGTTTGTACTTCTGAACAAAGAACCAATTAAAGGAATATCGCCTAAAATAGGAGTCTTTGAAACACTTACCCGGTCGGATTCCTGAATGATACCGCTGAGAATTAATGTCTGACCATCACGCATACGAACCAAGCCAGATTGAAGAGAACGCTCAGAAATTAAGGTAACAAACCCATTTCCTGTATTTTCTCGACCTGCTGGTGCTTTGACAGAAGGAGATACTGATAAAGAAACAAAACCATTATCGTCAATACGTTCAATTTTGACTCCTACAGTCAAACCCACTTTTTCTTTTAGAGGATCGCTGGTTTCTCTTGTGCCGCCAACAGTATCAACAAATGTAGTTGTTACTTTACCAACTACTTCCTGAGTTAAATCAACTCTAGCTTCCTGACCTTCTTGCACAATTAAAGTTGGGTCGGTCAAAATCTTGGCGTTACCGTTGGTAACTTGAGTTTGTAAAGAAGCGAGAAAACGTTTGGGGTATTGGAATAGAGAAGGAAGAGCGGATGTTATTGCCCCACGAGTTCCTTGTTCAAGCTCTGTTGTACGTGTAATTCTACCGTTTTCATCTTGCTCAATAGTTGTTGTAAAGATGTTTGGTTTTCCATCTTCAATTTCAGTAATACCTGTATTGAATGGATTTCCAGAGACTCCTGCTCTACGCTGTAAAAATCGCAGATCCTCTCCTTGCCTTTCATTTAAAAAGCCTTGACCATTTGCGTTGTCTAAAGTAATTCTTCTTTCATCTATTCCAGTATTTGGAACAGGACCAACCGAGTTGTTTATATCTATGAAAGTATTCGCACCAGCATAGGGATTGCCAATAATTGTCGGACTCACAAGACTATTGCGAGCTTGTGTCGAAGAAGGTGGATTTATACCGCCAGCATTAGCAGAAGCTAAACCACCATCAACGCTAAAGAAATTATCCGCAACCCCAAAAGAGAAGCTAGTTTTAAAATCTTTTGTTTTTAACAGGTTGACATCAACAATCTTGACGTTAACTGCAACTTGACGACGGCGAATATCAAGCTGAGTTAGCTGAGACATAGCTATCTGTATAGTTTTTGGATCACCAATTAAAGTAACAGAATTAGTCCGCTCGTCTCCTAATGCTTGTAAACCCCTAAGTAAAGGTGCAGAGTCTTTAAAATCAATCCGCTGAATTTCCATTTTAGTTTCTGTCGTGGTCTGAGTCTGAGTAATAGGATTAATTCCTTCACCTACAGGTACTGCATTAACATTAGTCACCTGACGTTCCCGACTCACGGCAGTTTCCGCACCTAATCCAACCAAAAAGGTGAGAGCGACACCAACGGAAACCTGATTGAGTCGCATATTCCGCATTACGGTATCGCGGGTGGAATTCGGTAACTTTGTACCAACAAAAATAGTCCTACCGCTACGATTCGCTTCCAATCCACTCAAACGCAAAACGTAGTTAAATACATCTTGCACTGGCTCGTTTTCAATATCCAAAGAAATTGTCGGTCCATCGGCTCCACCACCCGCAGCAGCAGCACCTTCTCCTCCTTCAGCTTTTGCACTTCCTCCGGTATAAGCCAAATTCAAATTCGCAGCTCGTGCCAACAGTGACAAAACTTCGCGTACTGGTGCATCTCTCAACACCAAACGAGGTACGCGCTGTTCGGTTCCTAAATCGATCACACTCGGTGAAGCATCGGTATTAGATACTGCGATATCTCCCACCGGGGGAGCAACGGCTCTGGGTAAGAATGGAGGAGCCTGATTCATCGATTGTCCCGGACCTGCTGGTGGTGCGGGGGTAGACTCAAGGTTAACTTGGGGGTTGGGTGCGGGTGCTGATTGGGCTATTCGATTATTTTGTGGGGGTTGAAATTCTATCGATTGCGATTCTTCCGATGCGGTACTCATTCCCGGCATCAAAGCAAAGGTAAGTCCGTTTTGGTTTCGCATCACGGGTTTGGTTTCGGGAGCGTTACCCGTCCCTGTTATTATCACCCGGACGCTATTTGCATCAAGTTGACTCATAGAAACGGAAGCAATACCATCTGTGGGATTATCTTGACGAAAGTTATTACCTTGTGGTATTAGCAACTGAGTGTTGATAATATCAGCTACTAAAGTGTTACCTCTTTTAGTGGTAAAAACTTGAGGACGAGTACCATCAGAAGTTTTTAAAACCAGATTTACACCACCGTCAACTGGGTCTAGTTTTACTCCAGTAATTTTAGTAGCTGATTGCGCCCAAACTGGCTGACTTACTAACAATATAGAGACAGCGGTTCCAAATATAAAATTACTACCGCGAATTTGTTTCACAGTTCATTCCTCACTTTTAATATTAAAATTTGATAGTTGATGGTTGATAGTTGATAGTTGATAGTTGATAGTTGATAGTTGATAGTTGATGGTTGATAGTTGATAATTTAGCCACTATCTATTAACTACTAACCACTATCTACTAACTACTAACTCCTAACTCCTAACTCCTAACTCCTAACTCCTAACTCCTAACTCCTAACTCCTAACTCCTAACTCCTAACTCCTAACTCC
>JBHJOU010000682.1:0-2255 GCA_050329355.1 Rivularia sp. (in: cyanobacteria) | reverse complement strand
ACTCAAATATTTGATAAAATTGGGTTGTTAGATGAAGGTTTTCTTAGCACCCGCGAACATATTGATTTTTGCATGACTGTGAATAATGTTGGTGGAAGTATTTATTGTGAACCGACTTCTGTTGTTACTTATGTACCAGATTTGAAATGGCAAATTCCAGAATTATCATTTTTTATGTTGCGTTGGAGTGATGCTTGGGAAGTTGCAAGTTTAGAACATTTTGCCGAAAAATGGAACTTACCTACCAAAGATAAATACTTTAAAAAACGCTACAACCGGATGGGTTATCGTCGTCACCAAGGTTTTTTAAAACCCTTCTTACGTTTCCTAACTTTCGGTTGGAATCCTCTGTGGTTACAAAAATGGGCAATTGATATTGAACATAAAATCAATCAAATGATTACAGCTAATTACCAAAAAAATCTTCCTCAAAAACAACAACTGTCGCAAACAATAAATATCGAAAAACCAAAAGAATTAGTTACGATAACAAGGAAGTAGGAATTAGGGAGTAGGTGGTTAGTATTTCATTACATAGTAATCTTGATTTCCAACTACTTAATTAAAAACGTCGTATTATGAGTAATTACTTGAACGAAGTTTCTAATCATCTATCTCTCTCTCTTCTTGTCTTATCTCAGCGTTCTCAGCGTCTCTGCGGTTTTTTTATCAGCAATCTTTTACCAACAAAGGAGTAATTAAAATTAATATTCTTAACTAAAATCAGGGGCAAATCTTCCAATTTTTGAATCTTTAAACTGACAACTAAACAAGGAAAACAAATAAAACATGGTTAGCCGAGATTCTCGAAAAAGCAAACCCAAGAAACCCCAGAATATCAAAACAGCTTTACCTGGAATAAGTCAGATTTTACGACGATTTGCACCTCAAATAAAGAAAGAAAAAAACTTGCTAATTATGTCCTTTTTAGGACTAATGGCTGAAATTGGGTTACACTTACTTGAACCTTGGCCTTTAAAATTAATTTTTGATTATATCCTAGTTCCAGATTTTAAAGCCAAAATATCAGAACTACCTTTATTCTCAGGATTTACACCCGTTACTTTAGTAACAATTTTTTGTGTTGCCTTAATAGGCATTGTCGGTTTACGTGCTTGTGCAGCTTATTTTAGTGTGTATGGAATGGCACTTGCTGCTAGTAACGTATTAACTGAAGTTCGCACCGAACTTTACATCCATATTCAAAGTCTTTCCCTTTCTTTTCACAATAAAGCCAAAACCGGCGACTTGATTACCCGTATAACTTCTGATATCGACAAAATCCGAGAAGTTACGGTAATGGCTCTACTTCCTTTACTTGCTAATTCCATGACAATCATCGGCATGATTCTGATTATGTTTTGGTTGCACTGGGAATTAGCCCTAATTGCAGTTATTTTATTTCCTTTATTTATTTACTCTACTTATCGTTTTACCCAACGCATTCGGGGTGTAGTCAAATCTCATCGTAAACGTGAAGGAAACCTTGCTGCTGCTGCTGCGGAATCTCTCAGCGCCATTAAGGTGGTACAAGCACTTTCTTTAGAAGAAATGCTAGAAGAATCCTTCGCTGACGAAAACCGCAGAAGTTTACAAGCTACCGTCAAAATCCGAAAACTCTCTGCTGGTTTAGAAAGATTGGTAGAACTTTTAGTCGGCTTCGCTACCGCTTTAGTTTTATGGCGGGGTGTATATTTAGTCTTAGCAAATCATATTACCCCAGGAGATTTACTGATATTCGTTAACTACTTCCGCATCGCTTTTAAACCAATGCGTGTTTTAGCAAAATATGTGGGGCAAATTACCAAAGCCACTGCTTCTGGAGAACGTATATTAGATATCTTGGACAGAGTTCCCGCTATCCAGGATAACCGTTTTGCAATTGAGACACCACCATTAAGAGGATGTATAGAATTTTATAATGTAAGTTTTGGCTACGAACCAGAAAGTCCTATCCTCAAAAACATTAATTTTAAAGTTCTACCCGGCCAGCGTGTCGCTCTAGTCGGAGCTTCCGGCGGCGGAAAATCAACTCTGACAAATTTATTACTCCGTCTTTACGACACTACAACCGGCGAAATATACGTAGATGGTCATAGTCTAAGAGAATATAAATTACAATCCTATCGCCGACAGGTTAGTGTGGTTTTACAAGATAGCGTTTTATTTGCCGCAAGTATTAGAGAAAACATTACATACGGTGATTTAGCAGCTACTGATCAAGATATCGAACGAGCTGCACGTTTAGCAAATGC
>JBHJOU010000606.1:0-3135 GCA_050329355.1 Rivularia sp. (in: cyanobacteria) | reverse complement strand
GCCTTTGTAATTAGCCATGATAAGCCTTTTAAAGAAAGTATATAAAAAATTACCAACTCTCGCATGATGTTCATACCATTTTGTAGGCAAACATTCTCTGAGAAAGAATCTTGCCATACACTTTATTGAATATTATTTCTTAATTATTTATTTGTTTTCTACATATATTTCTACTTTAAAAATCATTAGACATTAAAAAAAATAAATATTTATATTTTTTTAGTTATCTAATACATTCTCTGAACAAGCAGTTCGTCCCTGATTTACTAGCTTAGGCTTTGCTCCCTCAAAGTGAGGTTTTGTTTAAATATGTTTAACTTTATACAACTTTAACAATGTCTTTATGCCAATAAAGATAAATTCCAGTGTAACTTTCCGCCGATGCCTTATCATTACAAAGCATTCGGCAGAAAGGATTGTCAACTATACAAAAATTATCTCCGAGCAATCCTTAGATTTTAAGGACTTAAGCATTAATTAAAATTTGTGTACAGTCTTAATAAACAAGCAATTCTAATTACTTTCATTCGCTGCGAGTCGGGGAAGTCCCATACTGTAATTGCTGACTCGTCCGGAGATATTGTAGCTAATTGAGCCGAGTTGTAGAAGCGAACGCACCAAATGCTCTAAATCCGAGCCAATACGGCGTAAATTATAATCAGTTAAGTCCGCACCGCTGTTAGCTTCGACTAATTCATCAAATTTACGATACACAGCCTGTAGACTGTCCTCACTCCAAGTGAATTCATTATCTGGGTCAACATCTAAAGTTAACACCTGATTGCTAGGAATTAATTCACCATCTTCAACTTCTGCCGCAAAAATACGGATATGGCGAGTTGTTGATTTGAGCAGCATCTGCTTATCCATAGGAGCTTTTTTTAATAAAGGTTAAGTAACACTGCAATTATTGTAGACTCTAAATTCTTGCTTGAGTTAGGACATTTCCCTGTTAAGAGTTAAGAGTTGCCTGTTGCCTGTTACCTTAAGAACTGGCGGATGATGTCCTAACCAATATGACCATTGCTCGGCGATCGCAGATTGTTCAGTCAACAAACCCGCTACCATCATAGACTTTAATCCAAATAGCAAATAAACGCCGATAATTGTTTTAATTCTATTGGCTTAAAAGGGCTAGAGTTTTGATGAATTGGGGAACCAGGATTTTAACATCAAAGTCACTCTGGTAAGCTTGAATCGCCGCTTGTTGTAAAGGGATTACAATTACTTAGCCCTCTTATTGATCAAAAATAATTTAGGAGTGGTGTTAATTGATGCTCCTTTACTAAAATTACCCTCAAAATTTTTGGTCTTAACGGTCAATTGTATTTTTTTGATGAATAAAACATACATATAGTAGTTTCACGGAATTGCTAAACAACAACATTAGGCTATAGTCTAATAAAATGATTTCAGCGTTTTTACTTACGTAGTATTACTCTTATTTTAGTTAAAAGTAAAACTGTTATTGACGTGGAGATAAGTTTGATGTAAAAACCTTTAAAAAGCTCTAGCAAGTTCTTACAGAAACTTCATTGTATAGAAGTTTAAAAACTGAATAATAGTTTATGGTTTGTTAGAACTGTAAGGAGCGCATGAACATCAAAATTATAGACAATCAAAGTCTACTTAAAAACCACCAACCGGAGAGTGAAATGCAATACAAATAAAAATGGATGATTTTTCTTCTTGCAAAGTCAGACACTACTTTCGATTTCAAACAAAATATAAAGAACTTTTGCTTGAGATAAAACTCCTCAACCCTTATGAACAACGAGTAAAGGAATCGTAACAATTATGAACTCGAAAGCATTACCACGCCAAATAAACAACGTCGAAGTAGGTGTTTATGAGTGCGAAATCAATCTCAAATTTCGGCTGATTGAAGAAAAGAGTTTACTGCGCGATCGCGAACAACTCTTGCAAGTACTGCTAGAAGCACTAACTGAAGGCTCCGACGACTTTCTAGAGATATTGCAACAAGCTGTGAAGCTTCATGAGACAACTGAGTTGAAAGCTTCACCGCAAATGCGGCGACAGTTAATGCGGTTGCGTAACTCCAACGAAATGAACCAATAGCTAACATTGCTGTACACAGTAGCGATAAATCGTGTAGCTAAGAAAGAGAACAGTTTTGGTAAATCTTTAAGTCTAAATCCGGAACTTAATTTTTCCACAACAACCCAACTGGTATCACTCAAGGCTACTGTTGTTAACCTGGGTTGTGCCGAATCATTCTCGTGCTTCGTCTACCCGGCATCTACTTTGTTTGTTACGGGGTTGCGTCTACAAGTAACCTCAATGTTGGTAAAAGTAATGTATGGAAGTAATTGGGTGCCTACTAATCATCATTCTCGTCTTGCTTCAAGGCAGGGTTACAATCTACGAAGAATATTGACATACCAGGGAAGAAGATATTTAATCGGCGTTGCACGAAAAACTGTAGTATTCGTACCCTCCTTTAAGAAGGAATAAAATAAGATAGGCAATTCCAGCATACGTTACCTCGAAAAGCATCTCGTAATTTTGCTCTTTTCTTCATGGCATCAAGATAATAGTTCCCCAATTAAGCTTACCTAGAGTTGAAATAGAAGTAGTGCATGGGATGAGTCAGCATGAGTAAACTTTCATCCCATACATACTTTAAATTTTTTACAAGATGACTTTGTTTTATTTAGATACACGGAGGAAAGATTTTTTCTACCGGATTCGTTTTAAATTCTCGGTATAAATCATCTTGCTCTTACAGTTAACTACTTAATGATTACCTATCTTTTCATACCTGTAAATACGGTAAATTACTTAAATTAAATTCAGTTTAATTCAAGGAAATCTTTTTAAAATCAAATACAGGGATTTAATTTCAATAATATAAAGGTTAAAAATTTATCTGTTGACACAGGAAAAGGAAAAAGAAGTAGAACAAAAGTGAAAGTTACATTTCTTGCTTGATTAATTAAGTAAGTAGCCAAGCAAAATTATTTATATATTTACTCTTGAGTTATACAGCCCTTGTTTATTCCCTATTCCCAAATTGGTTTGATTAATTAGCTAAACCATGTTCTAAAGCAAACCGCACTAACTCAGTACGGCTATTAGTCCCGGTTTTACTAAACAAACGGCTAACATACTTTT